>JAHFDX010000381.1 GCA_023248785.1 Myxococcales bacterium | reverse complement strand
AAATAGATGTCCCCCTCGATCGTCTGCGCAACCACAGGGAACAGTCGCCCACGCTCATTCGAAGTTGGGTCAACATCGACAAGCATGAGCGCCGACGTCGGTTCTGCGTTCCACACCGTGGATGGCTCGATGGTGGGCAGCGTCGCCGTAAACCGAAAATACCCAACGGGCATCACGAAAAATCCGATGCGCTCCGATGCCACGCCCTTGATATCGCTCACGATGGCAAGTCCACGCGGATTCGGAAAACCTGCGAGATCCGGTCCCCCGCTGGCGGTCTTTCGCAGGTCACTCGGATACGGCCGATCAAAAAAATGATCGCCCTCGAGCACAGCGCTCGAGTCAAAAATAGTCTCAACGACAGCTTCGGTCGATGACGCTCTTGGCGCCACCGAGGAGCACGCAACGACACAAACACTCCCGCTAAGGAAAACCGCTCGCACGCAAGCAGCGTACTACGAGCGAACTATGACTCCGATGGGGGCTGACTTTTGTCGCATAGGTTTTTTTCTGTGCACATCGCGGTTTAATGACAGACCTTTTGTCCGGTTCGAACGTCGCCGTCTCAAACGAAGGAGGCCTGGATGTTACGAACCGCCCCGCGCTGCCCGCATCCCATGTCGCTTGCCATGTTTCTGTTGTCGTTCGGCTGCGCGCCGGCGGCATCGAACGTACTTGTCCCAACTACGCATGCTCAGCCGCCGTTGCCGGTGTTCGAGTTCGTGGAGGATGGCAATATGCCCCGCGAAGAACGGGCGAATGTGGTTTCGTCGCACATAACGGCCGTCACGGTGTACTCCGATCGCGCCCTCGTCACCCGCGAGGCGAACGTGCAACTCACCGCAGGCGATGTCGTTTATCGCCTCAGCGGACTGCCCGGCTGGGTCGACGACGGGTCCATTCGCGTAACCACAAGCGCTGGCAAAATCATCGATGTGAGTGCTGTACGTCGATTCCTCGCGCGTCCCACCGATTCAACATTTCGCAAGGCGGAATTGCGGCACAGGGAGCTCCTTTCACGTGTGCAGGCGCTCGATGACGAACTCGCCATTTTAGATGCGCAAAAGAGTCATGTTGAGTCCATCAAGGCATCTTCAACAGACAAGCTGCGCGACATGCGAATCTCCGGTTACGGTGAGGTTATTCACTTCGTAAGCGACTCGCTGCGTGAGACGGCGGCGGCAAGGCGCAAAATCCAAGCCGAGCGCGAGCTTCGCAAGCCCGACGTCGATGCCAGCGCGCGAAATCTCGAAGAGTTGCGGCAACTCACGACGCTCGAGACAACGACCGTGCTCGTAACCTTGCAGGGCACGTCAGCCACCGCCGCAAAGCTCGCGCTCACATACGCTACACCGGGCGCTACGTGGGAGCCGATGCACGAGTTGCGCGCCGAATCTGCCAACCCCACTGAGGCCGAGCTTCGATCGTATGCGGTCGTGACGCAAACGACCGGCGAGGACTGGGGGGGCGCTGAGCTCTCGTTTTCGACGCAGTCCGCCGCAGATCCGGATCACATTCCAAAGCTCGAAATGCTCGCCCTCGGGAAAACGGAAGAAACGACGCGAACCATGACGCGAAGAGAGACCTCATTCAATCGTGCGCAACAAGCCTATGCGAAGCAGAACCGAAACTGGAACAGTCTGAACCAGGCACAGTCGAAAGTGCGAACGGAGATCGAACAATTCGAAAAGTCGTACTCGATGAACCTCGAGTATTTCGAGCGCGTCCAGAATCGGACCGTGGAGATATTCCAGGGCCTGCAGCAACGTGGAACGAATGCGCATTTTGCGGCGGCCGCCCCTTCGGTGGTGCGTTCTGATGGCCGACCTGTCCGAGTACCCATTGGCAGTGATCGGGTGAAAACGATGGGGAAGATCGTTGCTGCTCCGGAGGAGTCTGCCAACGCCGCCGTTACGCTCCGCATGACCAATGACAGCCCCCGCGCGCTTTTGCCCGGAAGCGTCGCGCGATTTCGCGATGGCGCTTTCCTCGGCATGACCGACGTTGACTTCGTCGCGCAAGGCGAAGACTTCTCAGTGTTTTTTAGCGTCGCAGACCAAGTGAAACTGACACGCAAACTCGACCGAAAGCACAGCTCACTCTCGCGTAGCGCTCGCAATCACATGCAACTTTCGTTTGTAACGACAGCCAAGAATTTATCTACGAAACCCGTTGACCTGGTATTGGCGGAACGGTTGCCCGTCTCCGAGAGCAGCGAAATTCGAGTGACCAACGTCGAGATCAAGCCGGCAAGCAAACCGGATGTCGAAGGGATCGTTCGGTGGTCGGTGACCCTCAAACCCGGTGAAGAGCTTTCGTTTCATACTGGGTATCAAATTGACTATCCGCCCGCGCTCATTCTCGACGTGCGAAGGCGAAAGGATGCGTCTCCTCCAACCCATCGTGCAGGACAACCTTCGCCGTCGGCTCCGCATCCAAAAAAATACGAACTCGAAGATCACATTCGCGATATGGAGCGCCGATTGTGATTAGAGCTTCTTGTCAGGTTTGCATACCGAACCGGTAACCTCGCAATACCAGCTGTATGCCGTGGCCTCGGGACAGTCGTTGTTTGCGCTGCATGATTTCGAGCACATTCCGCCCGAGGAGGTGACAATGTAGTGGTTACATCGGGTTACAATGTGCAGCCCCGTCGACGTTACCGCCATATTGGGCGGTCCGACGCCCTGAATACGATGCGAGCTCGGAACCCAAGACCGATCCCAGTATTTCTCCAGCCATCTCCATGCTCGAGACGTAGCCGAGCGGCCGAGCGGCCGAGCATGACAGTGCAGGTAACTGAGCTATAGTACGAATGTGCTCGACCCAGATTTTGCAGCGCGCGCCGAAGCGAGGCGCAAGGCTGGTACGTGGGGAGGGGTTGTCCGCTCTCACGATGAATTGCGCGAGCTCGATCTCGACTATTGGTTGTCTCTTGAGCCCATCGAGCGTCTGCGCGCTTGTTGGTACATCCACGAAGAAATGCGCGCTCTAAAGAACGATGGACCTTCCCCCCGACTTCAAAGATCTGTTGGCGGCGTTCGCCGACGAAGGCGTTAGGTTCGTCCTCATCGGTGGCTACGCCGTCAGCTACCATAGCCGGCCGCGCGCAACGAAGGACATTGACCTTCTCGTGGCGATCGATGACGACAACCGGCATCGACTGGCCCGCGCACTCGAGAGCTTTGGCGTTGCCGCGAGCATTGCGGCCGCTGCGCGAGCTCTCACGGCAGACGAAATTGTCTACTTCGGCGTGAAGCCATTGCGCGTCGATATTCTTGGATCCGCAAGCGGAATCGATTTTGAAGGAACGTATACGCGTTCCATATGTGCGGCTGTCGACGGCGTGACGACGCGCATTATCTGCCTCGAGGACCTTCTTGCGAACAAGCGTGCATCGGGCCGGCCGCAAAATCTCCGTGACTGCGAAGTGCTCGAGCGGGTTCGCGCACGGCGCAGCCGGCTCGGGGTTTGAGAGTGGGGGCGCCTGTCCTTTCGCACCTGCTCGAGGATTCAATCTGCCGAGCGCGGCTGCCGCAGACGCATCGCTACGCGACGTTGGTGCTGCTCCCCGGGCGAAGTTTGGAACGACACCTCAACATTTCGCCGCACCCGCACGATCGATATCGATGCCCGTCGGTTCCGGTGTGGGGAGCGGCGCGTGGTTCGCCGAATGGCGGGCGTTCGAAATCGCTTCGTACAACGCGCGCCGCATGCGGTTCAGGCCACCGAGTGATCGCAGGGGCGCACAGAGTATTTCACTGCATTCTTCCCGACCTTGTACGCCCCGGCGCTCCAGTACTGGATGGCAGCAGGATCCACAACAAGACTGCCTCGAGTCACGCCTTCGAGGACGGCTCCGGGAACACCAAGACCCGCGAGCGAGAACGTGATTGGCGATTCCTGTGCGTCGAGGACCTACACGCTACCCAGCGTACGAATTACTTTGACGCGGTTGGAAGCGCGGTTGTAAGCGCGGTTGTAAGCGAGTACGAAAACGAGAAGTACTCGGACTCAGTCGATATTTCCACGAGGTAGACGATCCCCTTGTCCTTCGTGCTCGACACAAGCAGAGGCACCTTTGTTCCCACGAGTGCGTCGTGCGGAACGCGGATCGCGGTTTCCTTCACCATGGCAACCGGGTACCTCGAATCAGGAGTCTGGGGAAGTTTGCCATCAGGTACGAACTCAAAGCTGCACACGAGTACGTTGAGGGCGGCTGAACCACTGGCTGTTTTTTCGATGGAGAAACTGGTTGGTCCCGCAACGCCCGCCGCCTTGGACGTTTGATACGAAACCGAGCCCTGCGCCCACCAAAAACCGAACTTTCCGGTCATGGTGGTGCCTAGGGTGAACGGGTTGAGAAAGTGTTTCGGTCCGACCTTCCGGTCGAGCATTCCTCCTGCCCTCCGGTCGAGCACCGGTCTGAATGTATCGAAGTACGCATCCCGACCCATGATCATTCCCTTGTCACCACAGCGCGTATGGCCCGCGTAGGCATTACCTTTCCAGTCCGCGAATCCCATGGGACTCAACGTCAGGATGAGACCCGCGAAAAGAGTGCCGCGGCGTACTGCCCAAAAACACAAAGGCGACATCATACGTATCCCTCCTGAGGCCCCGAGATATGGCCTATCCGTGTGTACGGCCCACGC
>JAHFDX010000380.1 GCA_023248785.1 Myxococcales bacterium | reverse complement strand
GTTTACCCAATCCCCCTGTCCGAACCCGTGAATCGATTTGTACACTGCGCGTTTTCCACAACCAGCGACTCCAACGGTCCCGGAGCCAAGATCCGTCACGTGCAGTTGTTCTTCGGGACAACCAAGCTCGAACGCCGCGCGCCGACTTCCACCTAACGACGGAACCCGAAAAATCTCGTCGGCAGTGTGAGGGCGCGCGCCGGCATCGGTGGGGAGCTCAACGCGCTCGTTTCTGTCTGAAAACGTGAACGTCGACACCCTCGAGAATGTCGTAGTGCTTGGTGTTTCCCGTCAAGATGGGGATGCCATGGACGCAGGCAGTCGCACCGACGAGCGCATCGGCAACACGAACAGCGTGGCTATGAAAGTGTTGCTCTACAAACGCCATGGCTCGATAGGAAACCTCCTCCGTAATGGGGAGAACAGCGGTTCGCCAGAGCTCGAGCGCCCGCTTTAACGCACGGAGTTCGCGCTTGTCGCGCATGCCTTGAACGAGCTCCATGTGCGTCACGATGGAAATGGCCATGGAGGAAGTGCGGTCAATGGCCTGCCGCGCGTGAATGTCTCCGCGCATGTACCAAATGAGAACGTCGGTATCGACGAGGATCATGGGCGGGGTGCTCTGGCGCGGTCCACAAAAGCCTTCACGTTGCGAGCTGTCTCGTCGTCCTTCCAGATGCCGAAGAGAGGGTTCTCTGCAGCAACACTTCTTGACCTGGCTTGGGCAGCAATCGGAATGATTTTTGCCCGTGCCCGCCCGCGGAACGTGACCACGACTTCCTCTCCGCGATCAACGGCGTCGAGAATCTCTTTTGTTCGTGTGCGCAGGCCCTTCGCGGTCGTATTCATCCTTCAAAGGTATCACTTTGAAGTGTATCTTTCAAATTGTACCGAGACGTCCGGGCCGCTGGGCCCTACACCCGACTCAGACCTTTCCTCTGCTTGCCCTTGACCGCCGCAACCGCGTATCGTGCATGTTCACATGAACTTCGCCTTGCGTTCACTTTTCGCAGCCTTTGGGGCGGTCCTCGTGCCCTTGGCAGCGTGCGGTGGGACCGATGCCCCGGGCGCGACCGTAGCTGGTTCGGCAGCGGCGCGCTTTCGGGCGATTACGCATGAAGACTGCGGGGAATCGAGCGCATCGGCCGAGCGGTTCGATGCAAACAACGATGGCAAGCCCGAGGTCGTGATCGTCCGCGATGGTGAACGCATCAAGTGCCGGGCGGTCTACCTCGGAAAGACCGGCCGCGTAGACATGTACGAATATCTCGACGGATCGGGGAAACTTCGAAGGCGGGAGCTCGCTTATGGCGAAAAAGGATTGATCAATGCTGTCGAGATCTATGAAGGCGGCAAACTCATCCGCCGCGAGTACGACACCACAGGCCTGAAACGCGTCGATACGGTCGATTACTTCGACGGCGCTGCAAGCGCGTCGCGACGCACTCCGTCAAGACGAGAGCGCGACACGAACGCCGACGGTCAGATCGATCAGTGGTGGACGTGGGAACCCGGGCGCGTTCGCATCGAAATTGATCGCGACGCCGACGGAAAGCCTGACGATGACTCACGCGTTATCATGACAGACACCGGAACTGGCCTCGCATTGGCATCCGCGTCAGCCCCCGCCCCCGCTCCCGCTGCGCCGTCCGCTTCTGCGACGCCACTACCCTCAAAGGATGCAGGCCGATGAGACCTACATTCACCGCGTGCGCTCTCGCGTGCGCTCTCGGCTCGTGCGGTAGCGATTCGGGTCCCAAAGCGGCGGTTGCACCTGGTGGCTTCGTGGAGCCAGACAAGTGGCCGAAGGATGACCACGCGCTTTGCAAGTTCAAACAGAACCCAGAGCTCGAAGTCTCCGAAGCGAAGGGACCTGGCGCACCGCGCCCCAACATTCGCCGGGTCTACCGGAACGTTGGGGATCGAGAAGCGCGACGAAAGGTTCTCGTGTGTCGAGAGCTTGATACAAACCTCGATGGCATCAAAGACGTGGTGCGCACGTTTAACGACAAAGGCGAAGTCGTTCACGAAGAAGCCGATACGAACTTCGATGGCCGGATCGACAATTGGGCGGATTTTTCCGAAGGTCGCCTTACGAAGGCCGAGGCTGACACAAACTTCGACGGCAACGTTGACGTGTGGAAGTTCTACATCGACGGCCAGCTCTCACGAGTGCGTCGAGCTACCCATTGCGGACCTGGCAAGGAAGACGTTTGGGAGATCTACGTGAAGGGACGGCTCGATCGCATTGGCAGCGACATTGATTGCGACGGTCACGTCGATCGCTGGGATAGAGACACGGAGCGCATGCGCAAGGAAGAGCTCGCGCGAAGGTTGCAGATCGAATCAGAGCTCGATGCGGGTGCAAAGCCGGTCGCAACCGATGGGGGCAAGGCCTCTTCACCTGCTCCATCTGCGGTCAAGGCAGATGCCGGCGGAAGTCGCCCAGCCGACGCATCGTCTTCGGATGTACGGTAGATGGCGGAAGTTCGACTGCAGCGCGTGCTTGCGCAGGCCGGGCTCGCATCGCGTCGTGCCTGTGAGGAATTGATCACGGCGGGCCGCGTGCGTGTGAATGGTCGCACGGTTCGCGAGTTGGGAACAAAAGTCGATCCAAAGCAGGATCGCGTGGACGTTGATGGAAAGCGCATCGTTGCGGAGTCGTTTGTGTACCTGATGTTCCATAAGCCACGCGGAGTGGTGAGCACGCTGTCGGACCCGGAAGGTCGTCCTACCGTTCGCGAGTACTTGAAGGGAATCGATGCGCGCGTGTTCCCTATTGGGCGCTTAGACTTTGCGACCAGCGGTGTGCTTTTGGTAACAAACGATGGCGCATTTGCAAACGGCCTCATGCATCCAAGAAAGGCCGTGCCCAAGACGTACGTGCTCAAGGTCGACGGCATCATGTCCGAGAAGCATCTCGATCTTTGGCGCAAAGGCATCAAGCTCGAAGATGGCATGACGCTGCCTGCGAAGGTCACGTTGCTTCGCGTGGAGGGCGACAAGACATGGATTGAGCTCACCATCATCGAAGGTCGCAATCAGCAGATACGCCGAATGGGCGAGGCGCTTGGCTTTCGCGTGATGAGGCTCGCGCGCATCGCGTTTGCGGGGGTCACACACGAGGGAGTCGCGCCTGGGAAAATCCGGCCTCTTACGCGCGAGGAGTTGCTCTCATTGCGCAAGGAATTCGGCGTCCCACGAAAGGTCTTGGTCGAAGCGACGCAGGTGTCCGTGGAGCGAGCTGCAAGGCGTCCGGCACCACGTGCAACGGCCCGCACCGCAAAACCAACAGCCCGACGAAGATCCCGAAACAGTTGACGCATACCCATGGCTCGAGGGGTAAACGTATGAGAGCAAAACGCAGAATCCGGCGACACGTTTCGTTCGCGGTTTTCCTCCTGTTCGCGAATGTAGCCTGCACGTCGATACCTTCGGCCCCATCAGATGCTTCAACGACCGATGCAGGGCTCGATGCCAATACGGCGTCAGGATCACCAGCGCTCACTTCGAAAGGCACATTTTCGCTGGCTCTTGGAACCCATCGGCCCGAGATTCTCGCGGCTCCAGATGGAAACCTTATCGTTGCGGTGGTCGAGCCAAGTGCCGATACGGGCGTTGGGCGAGTCAAGTACCGACTTCACAAGTTCACGACCGCGGGCGTCGAAGTAGGATCGTCGTTCGCGATTACCTCCGTAACAAGCGAGTACGGTGAGCCAGCCGATCATAGGTTGGCGCTCATCGGTGACCAAGGTGTTTGTTATCTACCAGTCACTCAAGTGGAAGAGCGGAGTAGCGCCTACCCAGGCGACGGGCCCGATGGAGGACTACGCCGAAAGCCAATCGCTCATGCTCGCGCGCTTCGCTCTGGATGGCACCGAGGAGCTGCGTGTGCCGATTGTCGCCAACGCAACAAACTTCGAGGAAGACAACTTCCCGGACCATTGCAACGTCGTCGTGGGTTCTACGCTGCTCGTGAGTACGGGTACGAGCCGCAACCAAAAGCTCAAGATTCGAAGCGTGAATACCGACGGCAAACTGTTGGAAACTCACGAGATTGCCATGTCCGAGACGACCGTGCCCTCTGTCATCGGCAACAGCATGGCAAGCGTTTCAAGCGGCCTTCTGTTCTTTGGGGCGAGTCTTTCAAAGAAGGCCGTCACTGTTTCCAAGATTGATTCTGCCGACGCGGCGAGCGATCTCATCAGCTTTGGAACCGCAGATTTGGAGGAGAATTTCCCCGTCGGCAATTATGCTGAACGCGGTTACATTTTTCTCGCGTACATCGGACGTCCCGAAGGTTTTGGGCAGGACATCATGGCCAATCCATTTTCACCCTATCTTCGCGTACTGAATGCGAATCGCGAATCGATCGCGAACCTAAAGGTTGGCGATGCGGGTTTCATGCATGTGCACCCAACGGTCGCGAAGGTCAAAGACTCGCTCTTCGTTGCGTACAGCAAGTCGGTTGGTGGCAACCCGCAAAGTCAAGTCGTGGAGTGGAAGTAGCCGAGCTTCTGGTCTACGGTCCTAAAACTCGCCAGTCAGCCGTGAAAAATCCCCCTGCGCGAATGCTGGCCTTGCCAAGTACTTGCCCCCCGCGCGCAGCTGCAATCGCTCTGTCGTACACGATGTAATCGGGTAGCAGTTCCGGGAGCGCG
>JAHFDX010000379.1:2978-4667 GCA_023248785.1 Myxococcales bacterium | reverse complement strand
TGAACGCCCGGCTTCGAGCAGGAACGACGGATACACGAGTTCATCAATCTTCGTGGAGCCAAGCGATACGGTTACTGTGTCGCCACTGTTCTTCAGCACATCCGTGGCATTCCACGCGAACACAACGCCCGGCAACATATGGTTGTTCGTGGAATCGGAACTTCCCGCCACGACGAACGTACCCCGCGCGGGAATCCACGTGTCGTTTGAAATTTGCACATGATCCGTGCTTGTTCCGCGGGGCGATTCGATCACCACACCCTTCACGTTGAGTTGGCAATCCCTTCGATTTTGAACTTCGATCCATTCGCCCTTGTCGCCCGAGCCAGCGGCCGACGAGATGAAGAGTTCGACGATGGCCAGATCGCCGGCGGCAGGGCCCGTGGAGCACTTGGTGCTCGTTGTGCCACTGTCTTTATAGGGGGGAGTCGCGTCAGGGGCAGGTGATGTCCCCGCGTCGTGAGAACGGGCGGGTGCTGGCTGAAGAGCTGCGGCATCCGCGAACACAAGCGCATGAGGGGCAGCAGGCTCGATTTTGCGCCCGTCGTCCTCTTCGTACGGATCCTGGAAGTCTTCCTCGAACGCTGCAGCGTCTTTCTTCGGCGTAGTCTGCTTGACAGTCGAATCTCCCGAACAAGCACCGATCGCCCACACCGAGCAGGTAAGTGCAAAAACTACAGGTCGCAGGGAGTGATCCATCGCGCATGCAATGTGACCGACTTCCTGAAAAATGCCAGTGACACTACGAAGGAATCGCTTTTCCACGCATGAGATCGCCGAATCGCTCGAAGAGATAGAGCGAATCATGAGGGCCTGCGGCGGCTTCCGGGTGGTATTGAACACTGAACGCTCGTGCATCGGGCGCTGCAAGTCCTTCGCTCGTGCCGTCGTTCAAGTGCACGTGCGTAGACCGAACGCTCGATGGCAGCGATTCGACGTCGACGCAGAACCCGTGATTTTGCGTCGTGATTTCCACGCGCCGGGTGGCGAGATCGACGACCGGTTGATTGGCACCCCGATGCCCAAACTTGAGCTTGTACGTCTTCGCTCCGAGCGCGAGCGCCAAGAGTTGATGCCCAAGGCAAATGCCAAAGACCGGCACCTTTCCGAGGATTCCTTGAATCGTGTCCACTGCATAGCTGACGGCTGATGGATCGCCCGGTCCGTTGGAAAGGAAAATGCCATCGGGCTTACGGGCGAGAATCTCCTTTGCCGTTGTGCGTGCCGGAACGACGTCGAGCGAGGCACCCATGTCGACGAGGCACCGAAGAATGTTCGCTTTGATGCCGTAGTCGATCACAACCACTCGGTACTCACTTGCGCGCTCATTCACGCGCGGATGCGCGGGCGCCCATTGTCCTTGCCCTTCCGTCCACGAGTACGGCTCGCGGGGTGACGTGTGAACGGTGAGGTCAAGCCCGTTCATGTCGGGCACAGCGCGTGCGGCTTGCAGAAGTTCGCGTTCGGATGCTTCGCCCATCGCAGCGTTCTGTGCGCCCCCATCGCGCAGGTGGCGAGTGAGTTTTCGCGTATCAATGTCGGTCAAGGCGACGATGTTGTGCTCTCTAAGGTATGTCGAGAGGTCCTTGTTCGCGCGCCAATTCGATGTGATAGGGCTCGCGTCGCGAACGACGAATCCTGCCACGCGTGGCTTTCCTGTGGGCGATTCGGCATCCTCGGTTGCGACAC
>JAHFDX010000379.1:0-2968 GCA_023248785.1 Myxococcales bacterium | reverse complement strand
GATTTGTGTAGCCGTCATGGTTACAATTTGCCCGCAGTACGACGGATCGGTAAGTACTTCCACGTAGCCGGTCATGGCGGTTGTGAAGACGGCTTCGCCTGTCGCAATTGCATCTGCGCCAAACGAACGACCTTCGAACACCGTGCTGTCAGCGAGTACCAGACGCGCGATCCCCATCGATGCCCTCCGATTCAAACACCACTCTTCCACCTACAACCGTAGCGTCGATTCGTCCTTGGACGGTACGCCCCAAGAAAGGCGTGTTCGAACTCTTTGACCACAGGCGCGTCGGATCGATTGACCAACGCGCTTGTGGATCGAGAAGAACAAAGTTTGCCTCGGCCCCATCACGCAACTCGGGCGGTGGCAAGTTCACCACTTTTGCAGGCGCGCGTGTGAGCGCCTCGATGAAGCGACCAAACGAAAGGACGTCGGTCCGAACGAGATCGAGCAAGAGCGGGACGCAAAGCTCAAGCCCGATCATGCCCGGAGCGGCTCGATCAAACTCGCAGTCTTTGTCGAGCGCTCCGTGGGGTGCGTGATCAGTGGCGATGCAATCGATGGTGCCATCGGCCAGAGCTTGTTGAAGTGCCCTCACGTCCCGCTCTTCGCGAAGGGGAGGGTTCACCTTGCACGCTGTATTGTAGCCGAGCACGGCTTCATGCGTAAGGAGCAGGTGGTGGGGCGTGACTTCGGCCGACACCCGCAATCCTCGCGCTTTCGCTTCGCGCAAGAGCTTCACAGACCCTTCGGTCGAGGCATGAGCGAGGTGATACTTTGCGCCGACGTATTCGACGAGCAACAGATCGCGCGCGACGATGATGTCTTCGGCAACTCTGGGCCAGCCTTTGAGGCCCAGCTTCGTGCTGACAACGCCTTCGTGCATTTGCGCCCCATCGGTGAGCGCGTGATCTTCGGCGTGCTGAATGACAGGAAGATCGAACATGCTTGCGTACTCGAGTGCATGACGCATCACCGTGCTTGAGGTTACGCACCGCCCATCGTCACTGAGGCCGACCGCCCCAGCGTCTCGTAGGTCGGCCATTTCGGTCAGGCGTTCGCCTTGTTGACCCACCGTGATAGCGCCGATTGGATGCAAACGCGTGGAGTTCAGCGTTCGCGCCTTGGTCATCAGAAATTCGGTGATGGTCTTGTTGTCATTGACGGGGCGCGTGTTGGGCATCGCGCAGATGTCAACGAAGCCACCCGCGGCTGCGGCTCTGAGCGCGGAAGCCACGTCTTCCTTGGACTCGTACCCGGGCTCGCGGACGTGGGCATGCAAGTCGATGAACCCGGGAAGCAGCCACTTGCCGTCTCCCACGATGACACGCACGCGATCACTCGGCGGGAGATTCTGCGCGGCGTTTTTTCCAATTCGAGTAATGCGCCCGCGTTCGACGACAACATCCACGGTTGCGTCGAGCGCAAGGTGGGGGTCTACGGCCCGAACGCGCTTGAAGATCAGCGCTTCTATCATCGAGGCCAACCTTGTAGCGGGGTCTACCCCCTGCGTCGATGCCGGCCATTATTGCAATAGAATTGCAATAGATACACGGTTGCGTTAATGCGTTCCCATAGGCAACAATTAGTTCGGGAGACGAGGCATGCGCGTACAGGGATTACGACTTCTGCTTGCGTTCGTGACGGCCACGGGTTGCTCAAGCAATAGCTCGTCAGGGGGCGGAGGGACTGTGACGGTGTCCGCAAGCGGCGAGACGTTTGCGCTTTCGGGCTATGCGTTTCCACCTACGGCCGATCAAGAAGTCCTCGTCGTCGATGGTTGGGCGGTGGCCTTTACGAAGGTGCTTGTTGTCATCGACAAGCCACGCCTGTCAGAGAATCCGGACCAGTCACCGTCGGATCCTTCGAAGCTTGGAAAAACCGTCGCGCAGCTCGAAGGCGGACCTTGGGCCGTGGACCTTGCGAAGGCCGGTGATCGCGACGGAGTAGGTGGCTCTGGCGACAAGGCGTGGATGCTCGGCATCATCGACAAGCAGAACACCAACGGCAACGCTGCCATCGACGGCGCCCAACGGTACGCCTTTAGTTACGACACCGTTGCGGCAACGAGCTCCGTCAAAGCATTTCGCGGGCTTGAAGCAAACGACGCGGACTTTGCTGAGATGGTGCAAAAAGGGTACTCGCATTTCCTGATCGGAACCGCGACGTTCAAAGCGGACGCGGCATCGTGTAAAGGTGCTATTGCAAGTTACGATTATACCAAGATGCCGAAGGCGGTCGATTTTCGGTTTGGCCTGTCCGCACCTGTCTCCGCGCTCAATTGTCAGAATGGTGATCTCAAGGGTGCAGCGCTCACGGGCGAGACCTTACAGCGCGGCGTTCAGGCGAAGGCGGGCTCAACGGCAATCGCTCAGATTGTGCTGCACCTCGACCACCTGTTTTGGCAGACCGTTGTTCATGATCTCGGCGTGCCACACTTCGATCATCTCGCAGCGCAGGCGAAAGACGCAAATGGAAAATTTGTGGTCACCAATGCGGAACTTGGAGCGGCGTCGCTTGCTCCGGTGAAGGATAGCGCGGGCAACTCGGTGCCGTGGCGATCCTGTGTGGAGGAGTCAAAGTACAAGCTACCGACGGCACCCGCCGAGTTCACGATGGACACTCAAGGAAACACGGGCATTCAGAACATCTCGGACTTCATCAAGACGACCGGCGCAACGATGCATCACCTGAATGCCGAAGACGGCTTTTGCTACGTACCGGGATTTTCGACGGTAAAGTAGGGAGGGCGCCGCGCTGAGGGCTCGCATTCGAGGTCGAGGGGTCGGGGTCTTAGGTCGGGGTCAAAGGTTGTCGGGGGGGCCTTCGGGTTCGCCTCAGGATGACAGGTCCTTCGGCTTCGCCTCCTAAGAAACTAATGCGGGGACGAGCAGGAAACCGAGGGATTTGGCATTGCGCTGCAAGTTTCGAAGGAGGCGAGCGCGGTAGGCGTCCTCGTAAGCGAGCA
>JAHFDX010000378.1 GCA_023248785.1 Myxococcales bacterium | reverse complement strand
AAGAGCGAATGGAAAAGGACTACTCGTAGAAGCCTGGTGGTTTTCGCCGATCCCGTCGCGCTTCCATCGTCGGCTCGCTGCGACGTACCGTAGTACGACTCGTTCGCATTCTAGCCATCGCTTGGTTCTTCCTTCGGTCGCTCCTACACACGCGCGACCGCTACGCGCTCGCTGGTTCGGAGCCTCGGCGAAAACCACTCAGGCTTCTGTCGAAAAATCAAATTGTCCACGCTGGCGTTCTACGCGCAAAAATCGTCCGGTGTGCGATCCGGTCACCGTGGCAACTTCCTCGGGCGTTCCCTCGGCGATGATGGTGCCACCGCTTTCACCGCCTTCGGGACCAAGATCAATCACCCAGTCTGCCGCCTGGATCACATCGAGGTTGTGCTCGACAACGAGGATCGTGTCGCCCTGGTCGCGGAGTTCGAAGAGCGCTGCGAGAAGAACCTCAATGTCGGTGAAGTGAAGGCCGGTCGTTGGTTCGTCGAGAATGTAAAGGGTGCGATCGGTTGCTCTGCGCGCGAGTTCGACGGCAATCTTGAGCCGTTGTGCCTCGCCGCCCGATAGTGTTGTGGCGGGTTGGCCGAGCGTGAGGTACCCGAGGCCCACTTTGCGAAGAGCGTCCAAGCGCTCCTTGATGCGCGGGATTGGCGAAAAAATGTCACTTGCATCATCGACCGTGAAGGCGAGTGCCTCTGCGATCGAAAGCCCACGGTACTTGATGTCGAGCGTGTCTTGATTGAACCGAGTTCCGCGGCACGTTTCACACGTGACGTAGGCATCCGGTAGAAAGTGCATCGATACGCGTACCGTACCTTCTCCCCGGCACGCCTCGCAGCGTCCGCCTTTCACGTTGAATGAGAAACGGCCGGCCTTGTAGCCGCGTGCGCGCGATTCGGGCAGGGACGCGTAGGCCTCCCGAAGGTGCCCGAGCAGGCCCGTGTAGGAGGCGGGGCTCGATCGCGGCGTGCGTCCGATGGGCGCTTGCGTGACAGATATGACCTTGTCGAGCAACGCGACGCCTTCAATCGTGTCATAGGCTCCAGCCACTCGCGTGGCTCCGAGAGTGATCGCTCGAACGGCTGGCCACAGTGTGTCCATCACAAGGCTCGACTTTCCGCTGCCGGACACACCGGTCACACAAACGAAGAGCCCTAGTGGAACCTGTAAGGTTACCTTCTTGAGGTTGTGTGCATGGGCACCACGCATGACGAGCGCCCGATCATGCTGCGGCTGTTTACGCAAAAATTTGGGCAATGCGCGTGCTCCTGAGAGCCACGGTCCGGTGATCGAGCTCTTACTCTGCGCGACTTCAGTGGGCGTTCCGGCGGCTACGATTTGACCACCCAATGCGCCGGCACGTGGGCCCATATCGACCACGTAGTCGGCGGCTACGATGGCATCACGATCGTGTTCGACGACGAGAACCGTGTTGCCTAGATCGCGCAATTTTCGCTGCGCTTGCAACAGTCGTTCGTTATCGCGCGGATGCAAACCTACGGAAGGTTCATCGAGGACGTAGAGCACACCGCTCAATCCAGAACCCATTTGCGTGGCAAGGCGAATACGTTGTCCCTCCCCGCTCGACAACGTGTCGGTACTGCGGTCGAGGGAAAGATAGGCGAGCCCAACGTCGAGTAAGAAATTCAAACGCTCGATGATCGCGTGCGCGAGGGGCTGCGCAATGCTCTGAAGCTGCGAAGAAATGTAACAATCTTGGATATCTTTTAGGGCGTTACGCGCACGGTCGAGAGAAAGCGAAGTTACCGATGCAATGGTATGATCGCCAAAGCGAACGGCGAGCGCTTCGGGCCTGAGGCGCGTTCCATTGCAAGAAGCACATACGCGATCGGAAACAAAGCGAGCGATATCGGCATCGGTAAGGGCACCTTCGTCACTGGTGGCATCGTCGTCGCTTTCTTCGTCGGTTTTTCCCTCGAGCCTAGCAAGCAGCCGCGGAAGGATGCCGTCGTAGGTTCGGCTCTTTTTGCCCTCCTTCGATTGCTCGTGGGATCCATGGAGAAGTGCGCGTCGCAAATGCTCATCGAGCAGACGCCAAGGTACGTTGGGGTTTACTTCGAGAGTAGAAACCGCGCGCGCGAGCTCGGAAGCAAAGGACACGCTTCCGCGCCTTCCCCACGCAAGCAGAGCCCCTTCGCGCAAGGAAAGTTCCGCATCAGCGACAACGCGCTCTTTGTCGATCGTGTGCGTGATACCAAGCCCTTCGCATGTAGGGCATGCACCTGCTGGGCTGTTGAACGAAAAGAGGCGAGGTTCGATGGTAGGCAGCGAAATTCCGCATTTGGGGCATGCGAAACGTTCGCTAAGGATAAAGGGTTCGTCATCGTTTACGACGGCGAGCAGCTGTCCATCGCCGTGTTTGAGTGCCAACTCAACACTATCGGCGATGCGCTGTCTGAGCCCCTCTCGCATCACGAGGCGATCGACGATCACGTCGAGATCGTGGTGACGTGTCGGCTCGGGGCGAATATCTTCTCCGAGTTCAACCAGGCTTCCATCCACGCGAACGCGCACAAAGCCATCGCGTCGCAACCGTTCGAGCTCGAGCTTCAGCGTGCCCTTACGCGCTCGGCAAATCGGTGCAAGTAACTGCACTTTTTGACCTGAGTGGATGCAAGCGATGCGCTCGACCATCTGCTCCACCGTTTGCGCCTCAATTCGTCCGCCACACGAGGGGCAGTGGGGCACGCCCGCGCGAGCAAACAATAGCCGCAGGTAGTCCGCAATTTCCGTAACAGTCCCGACCGTTGACCGCGGCGATTTGCCGAGCGGACGCTGTTCAATCGCGATGGCGGGCGAAAGGCCGGTGATGCTTTCGACGTCGGGCTTTGGAAGCCGTTCGAGAAATTGCCGAGCGTACACGCTGAGTGATTCGATGTAGCGGCGTTGGCCTTCTGCGTAGATCGTGTCAATTGCCAGGGTGGATTTGCCTGATCCACTTGGTCCTGTGAACACGATCCACCGCCCACGGGGTAGCCGCACGCTTACATTCTTGAGATTGTGCTCTCTTGCGCCAACGACGATAAGATCGTCCACCATGGCCCACGTAACACGAAGGGCAAGGTGCGCCCATCCCAGGATAGAATGCATCGAACCGCCATCAAAATCACGTGTGATACGATCGGGGTTACATGCTCAAAGTGGAGTGTGAGGCGTGCAAAGCGCCCTATCAGGTTGATGAGCGTCGGGTCCCGGCCGCGGGTCTAAAGATGCGCTGCCCCAAGTGTGGGCATTCGTTTCTCGTCCAGCGCGGCGCCGATGCGGAGTTGCCGGCCTCGCTCCCTCCGGCACGGCCAAAACTCCCATCAGATTTCCCGGCCGTTCTCGGCGGACTCGGCGACTTACCAGCGGCGCCTAGGCGCGCACCCGCACCGCCGCTCGCGCCGGTTCGTTCGCCGGCGGTAGTACCGTCGCTTACCGCAGACTTACCCGCGCCGCGAACCGCACCGCGCCCGGTATCCGTACCGCCTGCTCCGTCCGCTGGTTCATCGGGGGGCGTGCATCGAGCGCCAACGCGTCCGCCCCCAGCGATCAGTGCGCCCGAGCTTGTCGCACCGACCGCACGCGGCGCTGGGGCGCCCGCTCCACCCTTGCCGTCAACCAAGCGCACCCTTGAACTTGATCTGCCCGCGATACGAATGCCCGACGATCCGCAACTCCCGGTTGCGCGCGGAGATGGCGGAGATGAAGGAGTGGGGCTGCCGGTGGTGCGGCTTGACGAACCGGGGCTCCCGTCGCTTCAGCCTCCGGCATCCACTGCGGCCAAAGCAGGGGCCAAAGCAGAAGCCAAAACGGAAATGGGGGTGGGCCTGCCAGCGCTTGCTGCAGATTTGCCCCAGGTCGCTTTGAGAAATGTAACAACACAAGTTTCTAATCAGGCTCCAAGTCCGGGCAGTGCGTTTGGCGAAATCGATTTTGCGCCTGCGAGCGGTGGCCACGTCTCGCCGAAACCGCCAGCGGCCAAGGGCTCTGTGCCGCCGCCAAAATCAGATCCATTTGGTGACTTCGGTGAACTCGACCTTCCGGGTCACGGCCAAAAACCGCTCCCTTCCGAGGCGCTCGGTGCCTCTGCAGTTGAGGTCGAGCAACCCGTTCACGCGGCGCGCGAGTCCAGTGTTGCTGGAGAAAGTTTGGCATCGGTCTTCATGCCGCCGGAACCGGGATCGCCTGTGTCCGAACCGCCGCCCGTCCCCTCGGCCGCGCCAGGGCACGCGTCAGCAAGTGTCCCGTTGGCTGCGCCCGGGGAGGTAGGAGGCATGCAGTTCGGCGAAGTCGATCTTGGCTCCGATATTTCGAATGTGTCGCGCGTTTCGGTCGAAGCAGGCACGGCCGATCGTGCCATGGCCGGTATTCCCGATCTATTCGCGACGCCTTCGTCACGCAGCGGGCCTCCTCCCTCGATGCCGATGGAAGGGATCGAAGCGCAGTTGCCAACCGCTCCGCGCGCGCGGACAAGTCGCCTGCCTGGCATCGCCGTGGCTCCGAAGAAGACCGGACGCGGGCGTGCAGTCGCAATGCTGTTCGCGACGTTGGGGCTTGCCGCGGGAGCCTCGATGCAGCTCACGCGTCACGGCGCGTTTGGTTATCTGGACGTAAGCGATCGTATTCATGCGGGTGATTACCTTCGTGCCGCGCAGACTGCCGGTGTTGCAGCCTCGCGAAC
>JAHFDX010000377.1:2878-4686 GCA_023248785.1 Myxococcales bacterium | reverse complement strand
TTATAGATGACGTACACCAGAAGACCCGCGAGCGAGAGGAACGGCACAGCTGGCATGCCCGGAATGAGGGCAAACGCCGTCAACACACCGGCGGTCAGACCGACAGCGCGCCGACTCCCAAAGAGCTGACCAACGAGGGCCTCGCCAAGGGCTTCGCCTGTCGCCGTACGCGTGACGAAGATACCAGACGCGGTTGAGATCAAAAGCGCCGGAATCTGGGCTACAAGCGCATCACCAACGCTAAGGATGGAGAAGGTTTCAATCGCTTTTGACAGGTCCATTCCCGACGTGAGGCCCCGCACGAGGCCCCCGATGAGATTGACCGCAGTAATGATGAGTCCGGCGACCGCGTCACCGTGGACGAACTTGCTCGCACCGTCCATCGCACCGAAAAAATCGGCCTCGCGCTCTACTTCGCGCCTTCGCAATTTTGCGGCTTCGGCGTTGATCAGGCCTGCGTTGAGGTCCGCGTCGATCGCCATTTGCTTGCCGGGCATGGCGTCCAACGTGAAGCGCGCGGCGACCTCAGCAATACGACCAGCACCCTTCGTAATAACAACGAAGTTAATAATGACGAGGATAAGGAATACGACGAGGCCTACCACAACGTCGCCACCCACGACGACGCGACCAAACGTTTCAATAACCCTACCGGCGGATCCACCGCCCTCGGAGCCATGCAAAAGAATCAGTCGCGTGGTGGCAACGTTGAGCGAAAGACGAAGCAACGTGGCCACGAGCACGACCGTTGGAAATACGCTGTATTCCAGGGGTTTTTCGATAAATAGAGCGATGAGAAACACGCCCACAGCGATGGCCAAGCTGATCGCCAAGAGCCCATCGAGAAGGAACGGCGGGATCGGAATCACCATCATCAAAACGATGGTGATCAGACCACCCGCCACCGCGATGGACTGGCCCTCTTTTTTGCTGGAGTCCGCTATCGTACCGGCCACTGCTTCTACATGCGTTGCGAGCGCCGTGCCGGCCCATCCGTAATGAGAGCATCGCGGCTGGCCCGTATCGTGAATAAGGATCTCGAAGCGTACGCGCCTCGGGCCACATTACCCTTCGCTTCGGCGGGGCGAGCGTGGTGTCAAAGCGTTGACGTGTGTCAAACCCGTGACGCAAAAATCGCAGGGCGCATTTGCAAATAGTCCTGCATTTCTTCGCGAGGAGCCAGTCCGATGGAGATACTCAGCAGTCGTCCCCCGCCAACGGAAAGGCGCCGCCGCATCCTCGTGGTTGACGCGGATCTACCGCGCAGATCGCTCATTGAATCGTATTTGATACGCGATGGGTACGATGTAACGCTGTCCACAGATCCCGAGGACGTCGTACCCCACATGCGGGACGGTCTCTCGGACCTCATCTTGATGGACGCCCTCCTCGACGAGGACCTCGCCTTTGCCCTTTGTGCCGAGCTGCGGCTCGCTGACGCACTTCACCTGACGCCCATCATGCTGATGAGCCACGAGGCGCCCGATGAGACGCAGGTCGTGCGAGGTCTGCTCGCAGGCGCCGATGACTTTGTGTGTACGCAACGCGAGAGTGAATTGCTCGCACGCGTGCGAGTTCAAATCCGCAATCGTAGAGACCGTGAACTTCTGCAATGGGCGCAGCGGCAGCGCACGCGCCTCGAAGGGGCTGCCCTCAGCGACGCGCTCACAGGCCTTTCAAATCGGCGAGCTGGCGATCGTGCGACGGTGCGCGCGCTCGACGGTGGTGGTCCGATCATGCTGCTCATGATGGACATCGACCGTTTCAAGGAAATCAACGATCTTCACGGACACGCGATGGGTGACGAA
>JAHFDX010000377.1:0-2868 GCA_023248785.1 Myxococcales bacterium | reverse complement strand
AGGTGACACCGTGGCACGCTACGGTGGTGAAGAATTCACTGTCGTCATCGCCGGTGCCCCCACCAACATGGCGCACAAGATCGGCGAACGGTACCGGCAAGGTGTTAACGAACTATCGTTCGCGGGAACCGGCATCAATGAAGTTACTATCAGCGTTGGCGTCGCCGTTTGGGACGGAGCCGGAGCACGCCCCGACCGCGAACAGCTCATGCAGGCAGCCGATAGCGCGCTTTATCAGGCGAAACGTCAGGGTCGAAACCGAGTCATTGTCCACCACACGAGCGCCATCTACGATGCTCGTACGGACGATGGACCGGAGAAACATGTATGACGATTATTCGCAACGCAAGTGCCGAAGAGATCCTTGCGAGAGAACTTGAGCGTGGAATCGGAGACTTGGCCGTACTGCCAAAGAGCGCATACGACGCATTGCAATTGGCACAAACCGTCGAACCCTCGGTTGAGGTGGTGGCCGCCGCAGCGAACCGCGATCCCGTTCTTATGGCCCGACTGCTCGCTGTCGCGAACTCAACCCTTTATGCGCGCGCCGTCCCCATTGTAACCGCCAAGAGCGCATTTATCCGCATAGGCAACCAAGCCGCGCGCGATGTTTTTTACCAAGTCGCCTACAGCGCGATGTTGGGAAATTTACCCTCCTTCAAGCACCTCGCATCGCAGACATTTAATCACGGCGTCCTTACGTCGCGAATTGCTCGATCGCTCGCGTCATTCGTAACGTGCGATGCACAAATGACATTCCTGGCGGGGCTTCTTCACGATGTTGGCAAGTCTCGATGCCTGCGTATTCTCGCGAAGCGTTGCAACGATCATCCATTGCGGGAAATTGTCACTGCCATGAATCGCATGCACGCGATCGCGGGGTCGGAACTTGCCGCCGCATGGCGATTGCCGATTGAGGTCGTTGAGACGTGCCAATACCACCACGATCCCGGGCCTCGCGTTGTACCTGCTGTCGTTTGCCTCGCGAATGAACTTGCACACGTCGTGGACGACGACGACGAGAGTGACGACGCGAAATTGTCCGAAGCCATCGAACGTCTAGAGCTGCCAGCGTCACATAAGGACGCGCTGCTGGACCTTGGGAGATCCGAACAAAATGTAATGAACGCCAGCGTGGGGTAGGCCGAACCGCGGTCTACGCGGCGTTTTTCTTCTTCTGTGCGCGCAAGCGGTATACGAACGCTAACACTTCAGCGACTGCACCGTAGAGGTCGACTGGAATTCGTCGTCCCACACGCACGCGTCCCGCAAGCGCGCGAGCAAGTGGAGGGACGCGCATAATAAATACGCCCTTCTCTTTCGCTACCTCGCGGATGTGCATTGCAATCTCGTCGTACCCCTTTGCGACCACGATCGGTGCCCCTTCCTCAGGACGATACCGCAGCGCAACAGACACGTGCGTTGGGTTGGTTACGACAACGTCGGCAGTACTCAGCGCCTTGGAAATACCGCGGCGAATACGTTCGCGAGCGATCGCTCGCATTCGATGTTTCACCTTCCCATCGCCTTCCTGCTGCCTCATTTCTTCTTTCACGTCGTGCCGCGACATCATCAACTGCTTGTCGATCTTAAAGTAGCTCTGCACGTAATCGGCGACTGCGAGGATGACGAACGTTAGGCACGCGCGCACGGCAAGACGTCCAACCACTTGATAGACACCTTCGCCCGCAGCGACGACGCCCGCGCTGGTAAAGCGCACAAGGAACGGGAAGGCATCGCGAATCGTGGTGTAGGCTACGTAGCCAATAATGACGACGCGCAGGGTGTTGAAGACGAGCTCGGTCGAAATGTGACCGAAGGAAAATTGTTGCTTCATCTTGGCGATCGGATCAAGCCGGTTCCACCTCGGCATGACCAGCTTGAGGAAGGGGTGCCATCCCGCCTCGGCAAATCCAATGACGAGCGCGCCAATCACAGCCGCTGTCATGCTCGGAATAACAATCCACCCGAGTGTTCGAATCATGCGAGCGCCCAAGTCGCCTTCAGCACCTCGCAAGAAATCGAACGGTTCAGAAAAGCAACGCATGGCAAACTCGCCCAAACGATTGGCGATGGAAGACATCGAGACACCAAGTACAAAGACCACAGCCACCGTTGCGGCAATGCCACCGGCATCGCGTGCTCGCGCAAACTGCCCATCTTCGCGCGCTTTCTTCTTGCGCGCCGGGGTAGCTTTCTCGGTCTTTGACGTATCGTCACTCGCCATCGTGTTCCCTCACGTGCCGAGGACTGCAACGAGTACGCGCTCCATCCGCGGACCGACCTGTTGCATGTCTGAGATGATGGAGAGTGCGAGGTCAGGCATCGCAAGCGTCATCGTGCTCGCGCCCGCGACGAGCGTCACGCCGAAACCCACCGAAAAGATCTGCATGGACGGGGCGGCGCGGGAGACGAACGCCAGCCCAAGATTGGCAACGAGCAACACCGCAAGGACGGGCAACGCCAACCTCAGCCCTTGCGAGATTGAAATCACAGACAACTCAATGAGCGTTCGCGTCGCCATAGCAGGATTGATCATGGAACCCACGGGCAGTACCCGGAAGCTCGCTAAAACCGCGCCAATAACGATTCGGTGCAGCCCAAGCGAAATAGCAAACAACATGGCCACATTGCGCAAGAGCCGCGTGGCTCCCGTTTCCTGTACATCGGAATGCGGGTCGAACAACGACGCAACGCCGAGTCCCATAATGGGCGACATGATTTCGCCGGCAATCTGGACCGATACCAAGCTCATGCGAGCCACAAGCCCCATCGCAAGCCCCACCATGAACTCGATGGGAACGCTGACCACAATGCCTCCCACCGTATCGATCGAAGTCGGCTTGTGTAGGCCGTGCACAAGAAGCG
>JAHFDX010000011.1 GCA_023248785.1 Myxococcales bacterium | reverse complement strand
GCTCGGTTTGGGGGGTGAGCCATGGCTGTTTGATGAGGAACGCGCGCTCCGCCGCATTGCGCAGCTTAATGCTCGCGAAAAACGGCTCGCGTCGTTCGCTACCGAGCGGCGCCCCGTTTTTGGGTAGGCGTACAAAGAATCGACTCTCGACCGTTGCGGCAAGCACGCCCTCGTTGCGCAGTTCTGCGCGCGTCTGGATACGACGTCCGTTGGATCCATCTTCGATGGCGGTGACCCTCGACTCAACAATGACGCGATCGCCAGCACGGAGCGGCCATCCTGGGCCAGTCGCGAGCGCGTTGTCTTCGTGAAGGAGGGCGAGCATGTCGGGACGAGTGCCCGCGAGCGCGCGGTAAAGACCTTCCCACGCGAGCGCGAATGTCATGTTGAGCGGAATGACAGCATTTGGGAGACCGCGTGAGTCGTCAGCAGTCGCGCGCGAAAACGTTTTGATCGACTCTTCCGTGAGCTCGACCTCGGTACGTACCGATTCAAAAGGCGCCGCCGATTCGAGAAGGCGGCCGAAAAGCATCTCCCCATAAAACGCGACCTGCGCGTCGAGATGGCAAGGGCGATCCCACGCGAGATGCCCGATGCCTTCGACTTCGTGCCATGCGAGCGCCAGGTCGAGATCGAGCTCACGTTCACCATCAAGGGAGCGAGCGACGATGTGTGCCGAAAGGGGGGCGATGCCCTTTGCTGAGTGGCCGAGCGCAATCCGCGCACACGTAGCGCCCTTTGCGTCACGCGCGATGAGCCCGGACAGCACGTTGCCGGTTCGAACATGCTCGACGACGAGGCCGGAACGTAAGAGCGCGTGGAGCGGATTGGGTACCGCTCGTCCGCCATCGACGACCGCTGTGTGTGCACGCAAGGCTGCGGCGAGGGGACCTCGATCGGCGGCTTCGGAGGCCTGCGCGTTCCAGACACGGTCGCCTGCGCACGCGAGATGACGTATCGCGGCACCGCGATCGGAAAGCATTTTAACGAGATGATTCGAGAAACGCTCGAGCACTTCGGCGACAGGCTCATTAGCGCGCCGAATGCCGGCGACCGCCTCAGGTCCAGGAATGGTCAGAACCTGATCGGCCGCGTAACCGTCGTGATGCGCTTGCCAAAGGCTGTCTGATTTGTACCAACGCCGCACATCGACATCGATGATCGGAACGAAGCAAACAGGCTTTCCCGACGAGCGACAAAGTTGCACGAAAAAACGCGCGTCCTCAGGATGTACGAGGATCTCACGCGAGGACGGATAACGTTCCTGCAAGAGCAAAAGCACACTGCGCGGATCATCGAGGGCGCGATCGTGCTGCACGATCGACGAAAACAGAGCCTCACCACCGTGCAACCGCACTTCAGAGGCGCGAAGCATCTCGAGGAACCTATGTCGGTAGGAGATGTCTGGCCACACGCCGTCTTCGTACTCACCGTGTCTGCCGATGGCCGTGAGTTCGGCGAAGCGCTCGAGCATCACGCAATAGGTCATGTGCTCGAGATCGCCAAAATAGGGCTTGGCCGTCTTTGCCAGCGCTTCGATAATCTCATTGCGTCTTGCTTCGATCGCCTCCGCGTTGCCGGCGACATCGTCAAGTAACCTGCCTGCCTTTGCGGCGGCATTGTCGAGGTAATAGATGGTCGCATCGAGCTGACTGCGGCCCGAGGTGACCTCACCCTTCACCTTTCCATCGAGGACCCATCCGGTTGTACCCGCGGCTTGCGCGAGCGCTTCCTTCACTGCGGGCGACGTGCACGCTTCCTGCACCGCCATCAACGCAGTGCCCAAGAAGACGGCGTCCACCGGCATCGGCGCAAGTCCGCGCGATTCGCTCCACGCTCCCGTAAGATAATTGGTCGCTCGCGACTCGTCGGCAATGCCCCCGCCGACAGCGAGCACGACGTTCTTGCGTGCGCGGATCGCGCTGTAGTGACGAATGAGGAGATCGTCGAGGTCTTCCCAACTGTGATGGCCACCGGCCTTGCCACCCTCGATCTGCACGACGATCGTGAGCTCGGAACAGGCATCGGCGATGCGGAGCACTTGGTCAAGTTGTTGGTCGTTTCCGGGTTTGAGCGCGTTCTGCCAAATGCCACTGGCGGCGAGGGCACGAAGGAGGGAGGCGGCCTCGTCGACAGGCGGAATGCCTGCGCTGATGGTGACGCCGGCGATGGGGTAGCCCTCTTTTTTCATTCGCACGATGAGGCTCTCGTCCGCGTTGTTGCTGGCCCCGAAGTGCAGGTTCCACAAATACGGGTCGAGGTAGAGAGCGTTGAAGACAAAGCTGCGACCGGGAGCCAACGTGCGCGCGAGTTCGTCGAATCGGCGACGCACCATGAGTTCAGTAACTTGACCACCGCCCGCGAGCTCGGCTGTGTAGCCGGCGTTGCTTGCAGCGACCACGATAGGGGCTTCGACGGTCGTGGGCGTCATGCCCGGCAAGAAGACGGGCGGAGTGCCCGTGAAGCGAGTGAAGCGATTGTCAGCGAAGAGTTTCCCGTTCGGCAGTCTTGCGAGCGTTGGTTCGAAGTCGATGAAACGCGGCTCTGGCTGCAGTGGTGCGTTCACATCAAAGGCAGCATTTTGTGCCGCAGCGGTCGACAGCGCGAGGACACGCACGCCGCAACCACGCAGGTTCGACGAAAGCAGCTTGGCGCACGCATCGCTTGGGCCGAAGTCAAGTACGACCGGTGTCTTCTCTCGGTTCGAAAGAGCGAAAGAGACATGTGGCCAGTGGACGCTGTCGACCAAGACGCGCTTCACAAGCATCGACGCATCGACCTGCGACAAGGGATCCCCTGTCGAGCCATCGATCACTGGGCATTGCAACGACCTGACTTCGAAGCCAAGGTTTTTGGCGTCGGCTTCGAAATAAGCGACCGCCGATTCGAGGCGCGGTGAGTGGAACGGGACGCTGACGGCCACGTAATCAAAGCTGACTTCTGGCGCGCGGCCGCCATGTTTTCCAACGCGCTTTTGCTTGCGCAGATGATCGAACGTTGCAGTGCTTGCGCGACGAAAGCGTTCAAGGTCCTCGGCTTTGCCGCACACGACGTGCCGAAAGAGCCCGTTGGTAAGGCCGCGCGCAACGGGAAGGTTGTGCTTCGCGATCACGGCGTCTAGTTCGTCTACTGCAAGGCCAGTGACGGCCAGCATCGGCGAAGGTTCGCCCACGTGGGCCTTGCGCGCTTCGGCGAGCATGACGGGCGAGAGGCTCCAGGTAGGCGACGCTTCTTGAGCACGCAAGCCCATGCACAACATCAATGACGCATAGTCTGCGGCGCGAATTGCAATGTGGCAGAGCGGTTGCCCAAGTACCTCGGAGGCGAAGACTGCAGCAACGAAACCTTGGCTGTGCCCGGCGGCAGCCGCGACGTGGCTGTAGAATGCAGACGTGTCGTAGCCGCCTTCGAGCAACGCGACGAGCTGCGCAGCTTGAACGGTGAAGATGAGCGGCATCGACAACGGAGCCCGAATGAGGGCAGCGTCGCTTGGTCGCGAGGCAGGTTCAGCGAGCCAGCGCTCTAAGTCAATGCCGCCTTCAAGTAAGGCTTCGAGGTGAACAGACAGCGAGGACATTTGGATCGCAAGCCGATCGTTCACCGCCTTGACGACCGCGCGCGCCGCCGAACTGCGTGCGGTGATGGCTGCAAGCTCGTCGAGATAGGGCAAACCCTGCCCACCAAAGTTGAGCACGAAGCAAACCTCATTCTTCGCGGCTTGCCTCAGAAGGGCAGGCAAAGATCGCCGCAAAGCCTTTGCGTCGACGAAAAGTTCGAGCGCTTCTCGGGCAGCTTTGAGTCGCGGTGATTCCCACGCGTCCGTTTCGTCACCCATGCGCTCCAGCAACGCGCGCGCAACGGCGGGGGGCGTTTGCAATTGTAGATGCATTGCGGGAAGTGCGCGCCAAAGCCCCGCAATCAACTCGAGCGTTGCGGTATCGGCGTCGAGACCGGGAAGCAAATGAGTGAGGTCAGCGTGCGCGACAGAAGAATCGATGTGAGTTGAGTCCATTTTGGGTTGTCTCCGTCAGCGCTGCGATTGCTCGACGAGTTGTTGGAGTGTCCTCATGAAGAAGCGAATCTGTTTGCTGAACGCAGCGCCGGTCGGGTCGACCTGGTCCTGGCAGAGAAGCCCCATGAAGCAGGCCACCATGCAACCCGAGAGTGCGTCGCAGTCGGCTTCGCTCTTTCCGCGATAGAGGGCGGGCTTGAGTAGACGCGTGAGCGTGGTTCGAATGCTGCGATGAAAGCGCGCGAGGCCTTCTTTGATTTCGGGTTCGCGACTCAGTTGCGAAAGCGAGTCGAGCCAAATCGGAATGATGCGTCGGTTGCGCTTCGCTTCACGCTCGAGCGCGGCCGTCATGTCTTCGAACGGTGTCGCGCTGCTCAGCGCGGCTTCGAACTGCTTCGTGAGAAGCGCGTCGACCTCGTGCGCCCACACTTCGAGGATGTCGAGGAAGAGCGCTTGCTTACTCTCGTAGTACCAGTAGAAGGAGCCCTTCGAGACCCGCGCCGCGGAACAGATCGTGTCGACAGTCGCCTGGTGGTACCCGTGCCGCGAAAACGAGAGAAACGCGGCGTTACGGATGAGCGTTTTCTTCTCCGTCGGCGGGGTCGGACGCTTCTTGGGCGCGGCTCGGGAGGAGACGATTTCGACCGTGTTTTCTCGGGCTGCCATGGATCAGCGAGTAACTAGACCGACCGGTCGGTCTAGTCAATGGTTGGCGCTCGCCCCTAATCCTTAGGACGGAATCAGGGTCTGCGTCAGGTCGGCTAGCGAAGGCTCAGTTGCACATATTTCGCGGCGAGCCTGAAGGTAGCGTCTTCGGTGAGAAGCGCACCGCCGAGGTCTCGGGCACACTGCGCAACGTGGGCGTCCGGGGTGGAATCACGACGCCCTTCTTGTTGAGCAACGCGCGAAGTTCGCCTACGCGCACCCAATGTGCAGACGATGTTTCACAGAGCGCAAGCGTGTCCAGAAAATCGATGAGCTGAGTGCGCTCGCGCTTTGTGAGTGGTGCGCTGAGGAGCTCCGCTGGGACGATGGGCGTTAGTGCGATGCTGCCGGTCGCTAAATACTCCTCAAGGTCGGACGCGCTGAACCCGGACGAAGTGGACCCGCGCAGTTCTGCGCCGCGAAAGCACGAGATCCAACTCGACGTATCAACGACGAGTGCGTTCACGCGACTCCCCAACGTCGATCTTCAAGCTAAGAACGCCTCGAAGCTTTCGCGCTTTGCCGAGCGCCGCACTCCGGCGGACGAGCTCAAGGCCGTCGACCAGTGTTTCGGTGATGCCTCGGCCGGTTACCGCGCACGCGCTATCGAGCAAGGCTGCTGGGAGGTTTGTGGTGACGCAGTGAATCTCGTACGCTACTTGGCCGGTTGCGTCGTCGCTTCTTTCTTAGCCCGTGGCATCGACACGCGGAACGAAAACTTTCGATACCACGACTCAGAAGTGAGCTTCACGACGTGTAAATACGATCGGCCGATCATATCGGGCACATGCAGAGTTCTTGACGTCCCCTTAGGTGCATCGTGCGGAAAGCGGACGCCATTGAACGGTTGCTTCGGATCTCCAAAACGGTCAGAGTTCCCACTTGCCACTTCAATAATTTTGCGGCCATCGTGGACGAAGCTGCAGACGAGCACGTTCACCGCCGCCGGGCCGTTGTCGGTCATTTTCAATGACGACCTCATTGTAGGGGCCGGTCGGATCATCACCGGGCCACTTCCAACCCTCGACCTCGATGGTCGCTTTGTGGACAATACCCACACCCAACGATCCAGTCATCTCGTGCGGCAGGCCGAGCTCGCCAAGGATCTTGGTGAACGCGCCGCCTTCGGCATCAAAGGCTCTTGCTTCAAAGCCGCCATTAGCACTGCGCCCTTTCTTCATTCGCCCAAAGGTAGCAGTCCGACAAGTCGTAGCTGGGGGCCCATAGGCAACTGTTTACTTTGGGGATCGACCAACGCGTAATGTAGGATTCGCTGCAATCCTTGCCGCGATAACCGGAGCCTTCCTTGTCGGCCATGGCCGTCGTGGTGATCGCTGCGACGCAGACCACAACCAGGTAAGTCGGGGCCGCAGCGTGAAATCCACTTGTGCTCATTGTCTCCCCCTCATCGAAATGACGTTCGATTGATGCACCCTTCCACGATCAGGGAGTACGGCCACGGAGCGGAATACTGAAGGGTCGGCATCCCGGCAGACCTGTCACGAGGGCCCCATCGGGCGTGGGTCGATGATACCTCGGCCGGTCATCGCGCACGCGCTATCGAGCAGAGCTGCTGTGAGGTTCGTGGTGACGCGGTGAATCTCGTACGCTACTTGGCCGGTTGCGTTGTCGCCTGTTTCTTAGGCATTGGCATCGACACGCGGTACGGAAACGTTCGAATCCACGACTCAGAAGCGATGTTGACGAGGTGGAAGAAGATTCGGCTAGTTTCATCGGTGATGGGCAGCGTGATCTTGGTCCCCTTGGGTGCATCGGACGGAATGCGGACAGCGTTTTCTTTTGCAAGCTTACTTCCCGCTTGATCGTAGAAGCTGCAGACGAGCACGTTCACGGCCGCCGAGCCGGCGCCGGTCTTTTCAATGACGACTTCCTTGTAGGGGCCCGTCGGATCATCACCGACCCACTTCCAACCGGAAAGCCACACACTCGTGCGACCGACACCCAACTTCCCTGTCGCCTCGCGCGGGGTATACGGCAATCCATAGTCGCTCTGCACCTTGGCGGATGCGCCGCCTTCGGCCTCAAAGCTATCTTCGCGGACCTTTGTCCTGTACTTGAGGTAGCAGTCGGACATGTCGAATTTCGGGTCCCATAGGCACCTGTCTTTGCCGGTGACGATGCTGAGGACCGCGCTGTCGCTGCAATGGGCTTTGCCGCGATAAGTGGAGCCTTCCTTGTCGGCCATGGCCGTCGTGGTGATCGCTGCGAGGGAGAGCGCAACCAGGTAAATCGGCGCCCTAACGTGAAGTCCGCTTGTGCTCATTATCTCCCCCTTGATCGAAATGACGCTCGATTGATGCCACTATGCACAGTCGGGGGTTACGGCCACGGAGCGGAACGCTGAAGGGTCGGCATACCGGCGGACCCGCCACGAGGCCCCGATCGGCCGACATTTGGATTCGAACAGGGCCCTCCCGCTTGATGCAATTCCCCGGTACTCTTGGGCGGATTGTCCAAGGAGGACGCAAATGTGTGGGATCGTTGCATACGTTGGGGCCAAGGATTGTGCTCCTATCCTGGTTGATGGTCTGCGCCGGCTTGAGTACCGCGGCTACGACTCGGCGGGCCTCGCCGTGCACACAGGTCGCGGAGTCGAAATCGTCCGCGCCGTTGGTAAATTAATCAACCTCGATACGGCCCTTCAAAAGACGCCGCTTCGTGGTGCGACAGGCATCGGCCACACGCGATGGGCCACCCATGGGCGTCCAAGTGAAGCCAACGCACATCCGCACGTCGCGGGCGACATCGCGGTGGTTCACAACGGCATCATCGAAAATCACGTGGCGCTCCGGCGTGAGCTTGAGTCAAAAGGCGTGAAGTTCTCGAGCGACACGGACACAGAAATCATCGCGCACCTTGTCGATGAAGCAATGCGCGGTGGGGAAGCGTCACTTGTCGGAGGTGTTCGCAAGGCGCTGAAGCGTGTGACGGGCGCCTACGCCATTGCCATCGTGTCGAGCAAGAAGCCCGAGGAAATTATCGTTGCCAAAGCAGAGTCACCGCTTGTCATCGGATTCGGCGAGGGTGAGATGCTTGCAGCGAGCGATATCCCCGCGTTGCTTGCGTACACGCGCAACGTGCTCTTTTTGCAAGACGGTGACATTGCGGTGCTTTCTGCGCACGGCGTCAACATCACCACGCTCGATGGGCAGCCTGTCGACCGAACCCGAAGGCACATCGATTGGTCGCCAACTCAAGCCGAGAAGGGAGGCTACAAGCACTTCATGCTCAAGGAAATCCATGAGCAACCTCGAGCGATCGAAGACACCCTTCGAGGGCGCCTTGATGTGCAAGCGGGCGACGTGGTGGATGAAGAGCTCGGCATTACGCCCGAGCTCGCAAAATCGATCGATCGTGTTTACTTCGTGGCGTGTGGCACCAGTGCTCACGCGGCCATGGCTGGGCGGTATTGGATCGAGCAGCTGGCGCGCATCCCTTCGCAAGTCGAAATTGGAAGCGAAGTTCGCTATCGGGAACCCGTTTTCACCGAGCGCGATCTCGTCGTTGCGGTCAGCCAAAGTGGCGAAACATTGGACACCCTTGCCGCGGTCAAAGCGGCAAAATCGAGGGGCGCGCGTGTGCTCGCGGTCGCAAACGTGATCGACAGCGCCATTCCACGCGTGTCGCAAGGTGCGCTGTACACGCACGCTGGGCCCGAAATCGGCGTTGCGTCCACAAAGTGCTTCACCACGCAACTCGCGGCCCTCTTGATGCTCGCGATTGGTTTGGGTCGTCGTCGTGGAACGTTGGGGGCAGAGCAAGCTCGGGTCCTCATCGATGCCCTTGCCAAGGTGCCGCATCAGATGCGTGAAGTGCTTTCCCACGCTGACGAAGTGAAACACATCGCAAAGAAGTACCTTCGTGCACGCGACATGTTGTTTTTGGGGCGTGGCACCGGTTTCCCTGTGGCCCTTGAGGGGGCTCTCAAGCTCAAGGAAATTTCCTACATCCACGCCGAAGGGTATGCGGCCGGCGAAATGAAACATGGGCCGATCGCTTTGATCGATTCCGACATGCCTGTCGTTGTCATTTGCCCGCGCGATCCTCACTACGAAAAAACGCTTTCAAACTTGCAAGAAGTCAAAGCCCGCGAAGGACAACTCATCGCTGTGGCCACTGCAGGCGACCGTGAGGTTGCTCGCATGCTGATGGCCGACGAGGCGCCGCGTTCGTGGCGAGGCTCTCAGACGCAACTCGACCCGGATCCGAGTTTGATGGAAGTTCCCGATGCGATACCGGAAGTCCTTCCTCTTCTCACCGTCATCCCGCTTCAGCTTCTCGCCTATTACATGGCCGATCTAAAAGGCACCGACGTCGATCAACCGCGAAATCTCGCCAAGACCGTTACCGTCGAGTAAACACGTCGTTGTGAGCGCGCTCATTCTCGGCGACTGGACGCATCGTCGCGGTGATGCCGGTGGTTGCCGCGCCGTAAGCGCACGCATTGAGCGCCCAAGACCTCGCGTTGCATGGGTTTGGGAACCTCCGCACCAAGGTCGTGTGGAGCAGGTGCGCATCGCGGGCGATCATGTGTACGTCGCATCGTTGCCTCCAATTGTCCACGTTGGGTGGGAGCACGCGCGGGTCTCGGCATTTGATGCGCGCACGGGCACGTGCGTGGCACAGCGAACGCTTCCCGATCCGGTTCCGATATCGGCCATGGTGCTCTCAAGGCAGGCGCTTCACATCTTTGGAACGCGCGCTTGCGAATCACTGTTCTGGTATGAGCTCGATCTTGTAACCCTTGCTCCTCGAGCACGGCGCCGCATCCACTTGAAGGATTTGTTAGTCAACGACGTTTACGATGCGTGGCTCGCAACTTCGGGCGTATGGCTAAGCGTCGATACGCCGCTTTCTACCGAACGAAATTATCTCTTCCTTTCGGAAGAGGGCGCCCTTCAGTGTGCACATCAACCGAAGGCGCAGAAGGAAGTGCGCGAGCCCTGCCTGCAGGGTGACTCGCTGGTGGTGCCATTCGCGGCAACGTCCGACGGAGGCATGTCGGAACTTTTGTGGCTCGATGGGACGGGCGAGGTGCGTGCATCCCGTCAAGCGGACGACGTGGACACGGGCGTGCGCGCGGCCGCGCTCTGCGCCGACGGTCGAACCTGGTCGTGTTGGGTGCAGAGCGTTGAGCCCAGCACGTTCGCATTCGATGCGCGCGCGTACGACGTCGATTCTGGTCACGTTGCAGTGCGTGTGCACGAGGAACGCATTGCGTTGCGAGGTGTGTTTGGCGAATCGCTGCGCATGGCGCGACGACCGAATGGTGAGCTGCTCGTGCAATCGCGAACTGCTTCCGGAACGCCGGTGAGCGATCTGATTGTTCTTTCGCCGAATCGCTCAGTCGATGTCCTGCCTTTGGCTGGCCGAAGATACACACTCGATTGCGCGCTCGGCGACACGGTACTCGTTCATCACGAACGTACGGATGGCCGTGTTCTTGTTGTGGGTTTTGAGATTGATCGCACGAACCGCTTCCTAGGACGACGAGCCAAAATGGCCTGGTCGTTTGAAACATCACCTCTCGGGGGCCAGTCCACCGTGTATGCGGGCGCGGGGAGAATCTTCGTTCGAGGACTGCATCGCCTGTGCGCGCTTACTCTGTGAGTTTCGATAGCTCGTTCGCCATCGTGTCGAGAGCCGCTTCAGTGTCGCTCTCCTCAATACGTGTGATGGCATTCGTCGCCTGATCCTGTTGACGAAGCGCGATGATCGTCGATTGAAATTCTTCGATCCCCGTAGCGATAGTTTCCATCGTCCCCGCGGCACGTCGACTGCCGCGCGCATGTTCTTGCGAACCGCGTTCAACCGCCTGCGTAATGGCGCGCATCTTCTCGGCACCCTTCATCACGAGCTCGGAACCTCGTGCCTGTTGTGTTGTCGACGTTGCGATTTGTTGAACCGTTTCCGCGATCCGACCAATCGCATCGGTCACTTGCTTTGAGCCCTTGGATTGCTCGACGGTGGCGCGTGCGATCGCCCGCACCATGTTGGTGGATTTTTGCGATGACTCGAGGATTTTCTTGAGCGCGCGCTCGGCTTCGTTCGACACCTCAACTCCGCGCTCAACGTTTGTAGCTCCGCGTTGTACAGCGGTGATGGCATTTCGCGACTCGGCCTGAACGGTCTTAATGAGATCTGTGATCTCGCGCGTGCTCGCACCTGCGCGTTCCGCGAGGTCTTTAATTTCGTCGGCTACAACGGCAAAGCCCTTACCGTGCTCACCGGCTTGCGCTGCGATGATCGCTGCATTTAGCGCGAGCAAATTGGTCTGCTCTGCCACATCGTCAATCACATTGACGATTTGTCCAATGGCGTCGATGCGCGTTCCGAGCGTGCTAATCGCGCTCACCGCCTCGAGTGAACTCTCCTTGATGCGGTTGATTTCGCTCATCGTCTTCACGATGGCTTCGGTGCCCTTTTCGGCGTCGTGGGTTACTTGCTCTGACAAACGAGCCGTTTCATTCGCGTTGGACTGCACTTGATCAATAGAAACATCCATTTCGTTCATCGACGAGTTGGTCTCTTCCGCCGTAAGTGCGAGGGCGTCGACGTTCTTTGCCACTTCACGAATAGCAAACGCCATCTGCTCGATGGAGCTCACCGTCTCTCGAACACTCTTGGCAAGCTCGCCCGCGTTTTCTGCGACTTCGTGCTGGCTTGAGTTCATCTCCCCGAGCGCCCGCACCGATTCACTCGCTACCGAGCGAAGTTGTTCCGCTTTGCGAGCAAGCTCGGCGAACGTTTGGTTTGCATGGCGCACAAGCCTCCCCGCCTCATTGGCTGCCGCCTTTTGAGCCAAAAGCTGTTGCCGGATCCGTGCCGTTGATTCAAGTACACGATGCTTGCTCAGCTCGTTGTGCGCGCGCGCGGCCTCCCGGCGACCGTTCGCGAGAAGGTGGTCATCGACCAGGTTGGAAAGTGCCTCCATCACGCGTCGCATTTCGAGCGATGCTCCACGCGCTGCGACCGGCCGCTCCCCTCGCTGCGCTCGCCGAATGGCCCCCTCAACGTCGCCGAGATCCATCCACCGCATCCGAGCGGCTGCAATCGTGATGAGTACCAATCCGATCATGCTAACAAGAGCGATCGGTACTCCCGGCTCTTTCAAATAGAGAAGGATGCCGATCGTCGCGGCGATGGCGAGTGCAAGCGTGAAGAGAACGTGGCGCGAGGTAAGCTGCATGGACAGGTCAGGTGCTCCGCTTAGTGAGAGGTTACGGAGTCCAAAAAGTCATCCTCAAAAATGCCATCGACGCGAATCGAGTAACGAAAATAGGGATCCGCCTCGACACCATGGTAGTCGCTGTCGTTAAACCAATACACACGCGATTCCACGTGCGTCTTCTTCCGCAAAGTCTCGTCCCATAAGAACAGGCGTTTTGCTCTTCCCGGGCAGAACGTAATGAAGTGGTCGACCTCGTGTTTCACGTTTGGATCACCATCTCGATGCACGGTTCCGAGGTCGTTCGCCTCGAGACCCATAATGTTACACCGGCCGATCTCTTTGAAAGGTAGCGATTCAATAAACGCAACGGTTTTTGGAAACAATCGCCGCGCTTGCCGTTTGATGAATTTGCCTTCGCCTGACGCCTTCTGGTCCCAGTATTCGACGGGAATGAACTGATAGAAAACTTTCCAAGGAAAATAGACGCCAAATTTGTATTTTAGGAAGAGCATTTGCCGGCGCGAGAGCGGGTGGTCCTGTTCCTCTCCGAAGCGATACGCGTGTTGGTCCCCCGGATTATATCGATAGGGCGTGTCCGAGTGTTCGACGAAGCGGAGAAAATCCTCCGGTGACAGTTGCTCCAGAACCTGGCCGTAGTCGATGTAGGGACTGTCTTTGTGCGATGGAGGGACAATGTCGAGCCACCTGTGGCTGCCGCCGGTGTAGCTGACCTCGACGTTGGGCAAACCGAAACAAATCTCATCATCGAGCTCTGGCAGTATCGACGGATCGATATACTGCTCGAGGTTGATGAACGGCTTGCCTTGGATCCCGAACAGAGCCATGACGCGTGGATGGTCGACTTTACTCGCATTTTCGCTTGCGAGTGGAAGTGATCGCTCGGCGCACGCAGAGCCAGAGCCGAGCGCGCCTGAATCAACGACCGGCACATACTCTGCGTACGAACAGAGCTCGATTGATCAGGCGGCCGATCAACTTGGAACCCGTGTTGACGCAACGCCCGAAGGCAAGCTTATTGAGCGGATCGATACCGTTCAACTCAAGGTGTTCGAGCGGCGCGACCCCCTTCCCGGTTTCCTTAATATATTTCACATAGTTACCAAACCGTATGTCATTGATCGCGAGCTCTTGCTCAGGCAAGGCGACAGGTATCGTCGAATCATTGCGGATGAAACGGCACGCAATCTGCGAAGCCGGCCGCAACACTCGCTTGTCATTGTGACGGCACTGAAAGGGAGCCAGCCAGACCGAGTGCGCCTTCTCGTAATTACGAAGGACGTATGGAGCCTTCGTTTGAATTGGAACGTGCAAGTGGGAGCAGGCGGCCTGCAGCAACTCGATTTGCAGCCGAGTGAGCGGAACATCTTTGGAACCCAGCAAACCGCAAATCTTCAGTTTTCATATCTACCGCAGAGCCTCTTTTTTGGCGGCGGTTATCGCGTTCCACGGCTTGATGGTCGCCGTCTTGAGCTTACGGCGGATGCCGGATTGATCATCAATCACAAAACGGGCACCGCAGAAGGGGCCGTGACGGGTGTGGTACTGACCCGCCCGCTCTATTCGACGCGGACGGAGTGGGGCTACACCGTTGGCTACGCTGCGCGCGATGAAGTGGCGCGAAGATATGTCGATGCGCGCGTCGGGACCTTCAACGCCGATGCGACCACCTACGACGACAAGATCCCATTCGAATACCACGCACGGCGTTTTACGGGGCAGGCTGCGGTGACTCGCTCGTTCGGTTGGAAGAACAAAATAGATATTTTGTTCGGTACGGAGATGAATCTTCGCCAATACCGCACGCCCAACCTTGAAGCGTTCGACCCTGCGGCTGTATCCGAATTTCTCAAAAAGAACGTTCCAGTGTCCGAAGATCGGGTTGGACCGTTCTTTGAAGCGCATGCGTACACCACGAATTTCATGCGCGTACTCGAACTCGAAACGATGGGCTTGCAAGAGGACTACCGCGTCGGCCACGATTTGTTCGCTCGCATTTACCCCGTGACACGTGCACTCGGGTCGTCGAGGGATCTCTTTGGAACCTTTGTAGGCGCGCAGTACACGCAAAGGCTTGGCGATGGTCTTGTACGTGTCGGCGTCGATTCGACGAACGAGTTTACGTCGAGCGGAGTCACGGATGGAGCACTCTCAGCCAACCTGCGAGTCGCGTCCCCCCGCCTTGGGTTTGGCCGACTCATTTTCGATGCGACGGCTCTCGTTCGGTACGCGAACTATCTCAATCGCACGCTGTCGCTCGGAGGCAACGGACGCCTTCGTGGTTACCCCACGAATTTTTTCGTGGGTAAAAATCTTGTGGCGGCCAATCTCGAATACCGCACGCGCGCACTCCAGGTTTTTTCATCGCAGATTTCGGCGGCTGCGTTTTGGGATGTTGGCGATGTGCCGGTCGATTGGAGCAAACTCGCCATCAAGCACTCCGTTGGCGCAGGCTTGAGATTTCTTTTTCCCCAATTCGATCGCGTGGTCTTTCGCATCGATCTAGGGGTGCCGATTCCCTCCGGCGGCAGTCTTCCGCAAGGCGTTTCACCCGTGAGCTTCTTTGCCACGTTCGGGCAAGCCTTCGGGGTCGATACGATCGGCGGAACGGGGGCGGGCGTCACCACGCCGACCGGCGGCGCTCTCGGACAATAGCGGGGCGCCCACCGCTTCCATACGCGCGCGAACGATGTCGATCGCAACCGGGCTTTCATCGATGCCAATAAACGCGCGCCCGAGCTTGCGGGCTACGGCGAGTGTGGTGCCGCTGCCAGCGTATGGATCAAGAATGAGATCGTTCGGATCCGACAGCGTCTCAATGATGCGCGCAAGGAGTGCTTCGGGTTTTTGTGAGGGATACCCTGTGCGCTCGTTGGCAATTGGCGCAATGACGCCGATGTCCCAAACATCGCCGAGGGGTACGCCCGCGCTTTCTTCCGTTAGCGTGCTTGAACGCAGGCGACGCCCACTCTCTCCGACGATGGCGTGCTGTTTTCGCGTACCCCATGTTTTTTTCGTCGATGCGGCAAGTGGTTCGTATGCTTGATTCCACCGTGGCTTGGCACTTGGATCCTTGCGGTAGCGAAGCAAAACGTCGTGCACTCGCTGATAATTCGGGGTCTTGCTCGGCCAGCGTCGATAGCGCCAGATGATCTCGCTCGCGAAAGCGCCCATACCGAAAATCCCATCGCACATCACCTTGACGTAGTGGCTCGTTTTCGGATCGATGTGGACAACGATCGAGCCGTGCGGTGCGAGCAACGTACGAATCGCGAGGAGGCGCTCTTCGAGTGCCTCCAGATAGGCTGGTAGGTCGGGCCATCGATCGTCAAATGCGGTCACCCGGGTTCGCTCACCGACCTTTCGAGGACCCTTAACGAATTCCGCTTCAAAGATGCGGTTCGTCCAAAACGGAGGATCGAGGTACGCAAGCGTGACGCGTTCGGTGTGCGTCGTTGCGAGATCCTGAAGTGCGGCCGCGTTGTTCCCTTCGAAAAGGATGCCGCGTGCGTCGTCACTTCGATAAGAGATCAAAGATGGATAAGAGGCCCCGTTCGCATCAGTCGCGTGTCTCCTCCACTGCAACGACACAGAACGAGAAGAAGTGCGGGACGGCACCCGCGAAGGGTATCGGGCTACCCCTTCGGCAGCCCAATTTCCAGCCAATCATAAATGTAACTGATCTTGGTTCGATTCGTGGGGTTGCACATGATCCTTAAGGAAGGAGAACGTGTCTCTCCAACACTTCTTCGCGCTCTCGCGGAACACGAGCGCATGAAAGGCGTGAACTTCGCCAGGATAATACGTGTCGACTGCCGTCGCGCCGAGTGAACGAAGCGCTCGCGCAAGGCGCCTTGTATCGTTGAGCAGCGGATCTTTTGTTCCAACGGGCAGAAAAAACGGCGGAATCGGTCGCGAAGGAACATCACCGCGTTCGAGCACCACGAGTGGATCGGCAAAGTCGCGCGAGATGTGTGCGGGCGTGCCGGCCAAGTAGATTTCCTGGAGCTCACGAATTCGATCTGCGATGAATGGATGCATCTTCGGTTTGCGCGTCACGATGTCCCCAGCTCCCGTGATGTCGAAAACGCCGCATGCGGGAACAACCGCTCGAGGAACCACGCCCGTTTCAAAAACAGCGCGCGCGAACCCTTCGCTTCGTTTGTACACAGTGGCGAGTGTCAGTGCCGTCACCAAGTTTGCGCCTGCCGATTCGCCTGCCAGAACAAGGCGCGAAATATCTCCCCCGTACCCCTCTGCGTGATGAACCAGCCATTCATACGCAAGGCATGCATCCTCAAGCGCAGCCGGGTATGGGTGGCGAGGAGCCAGGCGATAGTTGATGTTAAAGACCGCGTAGCCCCGTCGCGCGTACGCGATTCCCATGACGAAATGGCTGTCTTTCGAGAGAATCCGAAAGGCCCCTCCGTGCACATAAAGAACTACGGGTAGCGGTCCACGCGCCTCTTTTGGCAGGTACACGTCGAGCAAGTGTTCGTTTCGATTTCGCGGTCCGTACGCGACATTGCGAATGACGCGTACACCGTGATGCTCGGGCTTTGCGTGCGGATGAAGGGTCGCAATTCGGGAGAGTCCGTTAAACATCCCTCGAAAAAACTGGGCCCCTACTTCCCGACGAAGACGGTGTCGAAATGAAATCGGCTTGGTGTTCACGACTCGTGTGTTCATGATTTTTGGGGCTCAAGTTTGATAGCGAGGTTCATCGGTTGAATCTTCGGAGCTTCCGAGAGCGCGGTGATTGTGTAGGCACCGTTGCCGCGCAGCATGATTTCTCGACCTTCGTGACGGCCGTTTCGCACGATGAAGCGCCAAGGCGCGTCCTGCAGCCAAGCCCAGTGGTCGAGCGACCACTCTTCCGCGTCGCCGTCAAGCTCGAGGGCGATGGCGGTTTTCTTGAAGCGTTCGATGTTCACGCGTGCGTCTGGTGGAAGTTTGTCGAGTGACGGGTAGCGGATCAAAGGAATCTCCTTCTGTGAACATAGCTTCTCGAGGATACGTTCTACAACGCGAACGAAAGGTGGCGGCGCCCGATGGCGAGGTGCATTTTCTCCTTCGCCAGATAGAGAGTCTCTTCGGCAACCGCATTGGCTCGCGATGCATGTGTGCGAATGATATCGAGCACCACGTCATCTCCGCCGGGCTTGTCGTATTCGGCGCGTCGCTCGCGCATGGGCGCCAAGAGCTCCTCGATGGCCTGTGCGACCTCTGCCTTCACGTGCCCGTCGCCGATGTTGTCGCCGCGGCTGTATCGATCTTCAAGGTCGCGCACGCGCGCTTCGTCCTTGATGAAAACTCGCACATATTGAAAAAGGGAGTTCTGGATATCGCCGGGTTCGGTCATCGATTGGCGACCGGTGTACAGCTGCGAAACCTTCTTTTTGATTTCCTTGGCCGAATCAGAGAGGAAGATGGCGTTGCCGAGACTTTTGCTCATCTTGTTTTTGCCATCGGTGCCAACGAGTCGTCCGACGCGGCCAACGAGCGCCTTCGGGATCGGAAAAATGCTGCCCTGATTCACGTAGTTTGCGTCGTCCTCCTCCGGGCTCACGCCGCAATACGTCCATGCGAACTTTCGTGCCACTTCACGGCACATTTCGATGTGCGCGACTTGGTCTTCACCGACCGGAACAAGTTCTGCGCGAAAGGAGAGAATGTCCGCACATTGGCCTACGGCGTAGAGCGGAAATCCGAAGCTGTAGTGGTCGCCGAGGTCTTTGACTTCGATTTCAGTCTTGAGCGTCGGGTTTCGCATTACGCGGTTGAAGGGCAGCAGCATCGCAAAGAACCACGAGAGCTCCGCAATCGCGGGGATTTCGGTTTGCAGCACGAGGGTCGAACGATTCGGGTCGATGCCCGCCGCGAGCCAATCTTTGACGATCTCAACGGTATCGTTGCGGATGTCTGCGGCTTTGTCGGCGCGCGTTGTAAACGCATGCATGTTAGCCAGCAAAAAGTAACAATCATAGTCACTTTGCAAGCGTGCCCGGTTTTCAATCGAACCAACCCAATGCCCCAGGTGAAGCCGCCCCGTGGGAGTGTCGCCGGTCAAAATACGAGGCTTGTTCGATGCGTTCATGCTTGAAGCACTTTGCCCGATCCTGGGATGCTGCGTAAATCACCGATGTTTAGATACGCCGCCGCCGCACTCCTTCTCGTTTCCTGTTCACGCAAGCCGCCCGATGCCACGCCCGAGGGCGCGCTTCGTCAGTGGCTCGAGTTGATGGAAGAGAGCGTGGAGTCTCCCAGCTCCCGAAAGGCGGCATATGCCCTGCTTGGGCCCAAGGCGCGAAGTAACCTGAAAGAGCGCGCGACCCGGACGAGCGTTGTCATCGGACGTCGCATCGAACCGTATGAGGCGCTTGCGCAAGGGTGGTTCTCGCTTCGGTTCCGGCATCGGACGATGCGGGCTGAGCTTGTCGGCGACACGGCGAACGTTTTTGTGGAGGGGTATGGGGATGGCGAGCATGCCACGGTGACATGCGTACGCGAGTTGGGGCACTGGCGGGTGGAGCCGGTCCTGCCGGAACTTTAGCTAGGCCCGCTGGGGCTACTCCTTACGGCTCGAAAAAGCGCTCAGCGCAACGTCGGTCCAATGGCCGTCCTTACGGCTCATGATCACGTCTCCAGCCTGCCAGCCATTATTTGTATGATACACAATCTCAGGAATCCCATCGTGGTTCATGTCGAACACGCCCACGGCTCGAAAGCGTCCCGCGTCTGTGCCGGCGGGCACGACGCGCTCGACCTTCCACACATCATGTTCGCCAAGATAAGCTACGACGAGCAGTGGGCCGTCGAGAACTGCCCACTTTTTCGCCGTTGTCTTGTCTTCATCGTGAACGCGGAAAAAGAGCGTGCGCTTGTGCGGTGCGCTCTTTGCCATCTCGCGAGCTGTGATGACGAAGTGTTTTTCGACGACGGATGCAAAGTCGT
>JAHFDX010000376.1 GCA_023248785.1 Myxococcales bacterium | reverse complement strand
ACGCGGGTAGCAACATTACGGTTGAGCTTCAGGGCATGGACAAGACAGCAACCAACTTGAGCGGGGCCATTGGGAATAAATACACGTCCACGGCCGCGGTCTCTTCGGATGCAAAATTCACATGGGATTTTGGCGCTCCGACGTTTCCAAAAGAGTTCAATACTATCCGCGACGAAGCCGTCGAGTTCGGGCACGCACTTATCGATGGCCTACTTGTTACGCCCGACAAATTTTGCGGCGAACTTCGGGGCGATATCGTGAAACCGAGCCCGCTCAACCTCAACGACACCACGACCGATTATTGCCTCATTGAACGTGTGGCCGGCCCAACGGCCGCGTTTCCTGAATACGTTCGAGAGGACTTTGGATGCCCTCCCCCAACGAGTGCACCCGCGGACGGTGGAACGCCCGCCGATGCCGACGCAGGCGCGCAACCCGATTGAGTCTGCAACCACCCTTCTTTCCGAGCAAGCGCGGTACGCTTGAACGTCGATGAGAACGTACGAAGATCTCGCGGCGCGTCTGCGTGCGACTGGGGTCATCAGCGATCCATGGCTTGAGGGTCAACCGCGATTCTCACTCACGCCGGAGCTCTTGAGTCGCGCGGAATGCGCACAAATGTATCACGCGGTGGAACATTTGATGCTGGCCTACAACGAGCTTGCCCTCGCGTGTTCAAACGACGAGCGGCTTGTTAATGAGTACTTCGATCTCACGCCGTTTCAGCAGGCGATGTGGCAAGCTTTCGCTCCGTTTTGGCACGCAATTGCCCGCGCCGATGTGTTCAGGACAAAAGACGGACTGCGGATTTGTGAAATCAACAGCGACACCCCGAGTGGTCAGGCCGAAGCGGTTCTTCTAAACGAAATTTGCGCGCTTCCCTCGTGGGAAAACCCGAATCAACACTTTGAGCAGCAAGTATGCAGCCTCGTGCAAACCATGACGAGCGCGCTCACGGGACGCAACGTTCAAACCATCGGCATCGTGTACCCAACCGAGTTTACGGAAGATCTGTCGATGATTGCGCTCTACCAAACGTGGTTTGCGCGACGGGGCTATCAGACGGTGCTGGGATCTCCCTACAATCTTGATCGCCAACGCGACGGACGACTCACACTCTTCGGCGTGCCTTGCGACGCTGTGATGCGACACTACAAGACCGATTGGTGGGGCGAGCGCGAAGGCGCTTGGGACGACGACGATCCAATTGCAGACCAGGAACCTCTGCATGAACCCCTCAAGCACTTGCTCGGTGCGGCGCTTGATGGGCAGGTCGCCGTGATCAACCCAATGGGAGCCGTATTGACGCAAAACAAGCGCGCGATGGCCGCGCTGTGGGGCTCGATGGACTTGTGGTCCGATACAGCACGAAAGGCCATCGAAGCGTATTTGCCATTTACCGCGCCACTTGAGGCCGTCCGCGATACGATTCGGCTTGAAAAGGACGACTGGGTATTAAAATCGGATTACGGCTGCGAAGGTGACCAGGTGATCATTGGACGGGCGTGCGATCAACAGCTTTGGGAGGCGTCGCTGCTGCACGCCATGCCGCGCAAATGGATCGCGCAGCGTTGCTTTTCAGCGCTGCAAGCGGCCGATGGTTCACATGCCAACTACGGCGTGTATGTATTGGGTGGCCGCCCAAGTGGTTTTTTTACGCGACGTGAGTCTCCGGTAACCGACATGCACGCACTCGCCACAGCGACCTTCGTCACCGACGAGAGACACTCATGAGTGACCCTCAAAAACCCCCGTTTCCCGGCTATCCACAACCCCCTGGCGTTTCGCAAGGAGCGCCCGGAGAATCCCTCCCGTACAGGCAGCCAAATCAGCCATCGGCAGAGGGCGAGGATGGCCTCTTTCGGCGGCTCGCATTTTTCAACGAACCCGAGGGCGTTGGTGCACGGTGGTGGCAACAACAATTGGCACTCGCAGGAAATCCTGTGTCGCGACGTCAGGCGCTTACAAAGCTTGCGCTGATCGGCGGGGGTGTGGGTGCACTCTTGGCGGTTGGAACGTGTGGCGTCGTGAGCGTGGCCACCTGCTCTTCCTCTTCGAGGGACGAAATCGAAGCGTCGCGCGAGGCCCTCGAGTTGCAACAAAAGGAAGGATGGGACGTCGGCCGCATCGGGGATAGTCCACTTTTTCCGGGTGCCGTTGAATACGACATTTCGGGTTCCGGCCTGTGGCGCGATCAGCTGGCGTCGCTCGAGGCCAAGCTAAAACCGAACACAACTGGTTACGAAAAGTACTACGTGCCCACCCTGTTTCAGATTCTGTCCTCACCTTCAGGGCAGTCACTCGCGCAAGCGATGCGGCCCATTTTGACGGCCGAGATGGACTCGGCGTACGGACGCGGCAAGGCGCTCGCATCCCTCTTTCAAGACGATATGACGTCGACGGCAATCATCGTCGATTTGCCGGGGCCGGAAGCGATTGCGTTCGCGGCAGGGGCAGCGGATCGGTTCGAGCCCATTTTTATTTTCGACAACTGGCCCCATCCCGTTGGCGTGGTCCCCGCGCATCTCACGCTTGCAGCCACGCTCTACTTCGCGCCGCTGTTTGCAGACAAGGCGCGTGGCACGACGAAGCGAATGCCCGCCTTTGTGCTCGATCGCAATCGCTTGCGTGAATACACCGACGAGCTGGCGCAATTTGACAATCGCTACATGGCGAAATTGCCGCCCGCGGCGCAGCTTTCGGCCATTGCGAAGAAGGTGCTCTACGTCACGCCTACGGACACAACTGCAACAGACACCCGCGAGCTAGATGACATCAACGACGACATCGTAGGCTTCACTCAATCGGGGATCGATGTACGTGCGGTTGCTGCAGCAAACTTCATGGTCGCGGACGGCACCACCTCGGGTGGCTTGCTTGCGGATGCCGGGGCTCCCCACGATGCGGGTGGCCTGGCAAAGAACGATGCGGGAGCATCTGACGCGAATGCGTCAGCCAGCGGCGCCCTCACGGGTGGCGTTGAGCCGATGACCGAAGCTCAAGCAAACGCAAATGCTGACGCAGGTGGCGCCTACTATCCACGCCCACCGACGAATTCTTCGCACGTCTACTACTATGGCGGCTACCCCACGACTCATTGGTATTTTTGGAACACGTACCCGTGGTATTCCCCGCCCCAATCGCGCGTGGCAGCACCACCACGGCTTACGCCCGTGTCGTCTGGATACAGGCCGATAGCGCGACCTACGATGTTCTCGAGTCGCTCAGTGGGAGGCACGTCGTCGGGCATTGGAAGAGCCAAGCCAACGGGCTTCGGACGCGTATCCGTGCTGCAATCGAGGAGTTCCGGAAGCGTGACCGCGACTCGCTTTGGTGGAGGCGGTAAATCGTACCCGTCAGGACGAAGTGGATCGTGGGGGCGCTCTGGCAGTTGGGGAGGAAGTTCGTAACTATGGATTACACATTTTTGGGTGTTCAAGCCGTCATCCGCACCTATCTGAACGACGGATTTAGGCGTCGCCTGCACGAGGTGCTCGCTGAGAGTCCTGCCGAGCAGTCGGTTGCCGACAAGCGTATCTTTTACAAGCGATACACAGGCCTCTTGCTTGAAGCGCTTCCACATTTTGAGATGGGTTTTTGGGACTACGTTCCACGACCGCAAGAAGCCGAGCAGGAATTCGACAAATGGTGCAGCGAAATCGAAGGCAGTATCGCGACCGAGAAAGAAGAAGTTGGCACCGAAATTGACGAAGTGTCGCGCCTCGATTCCCGCAAGGAGTTTATCATCACGACGATGCTCTTTCTCCTGCAGCGGGGCGGCAATGCCGACGCGATGATTGCCGAACGTGCCGACATCCCCGAAGAGCAGTGCAACACGCGCACAACGTACGGGCATCTCATCTCGTCGATCCCCATGATGAGCTTCGCGAGCGTCCGCGCAGACGCGGTGTATCTCGTTCCCGGCAGTGATGAAGACGGCATTTCGCTCGACGAGTTGCAAAGTGGCGGCTGGGAATACCTCACCTTGCTATCGTGACTCGGCTATCGCGACTCAAAGACACGCATCGCCGGCAGTTCGAGGCCCGTTAGAAATCCCCCTTTGCCCGCACCCGTATCGAGCCCGACGCAACATGGGCCCGCCCAAATGTCGGTAGGATCGTCGGGCGTATACGTCGAAAGCTCCGGGGGCAGGTACTCGGTTGCAGTGTGCCCAAAGACGACAAGCTTACCTCGATAGTTACGAAAGAAGTCTTCGTCGCGGCACCAAAGTAACGAGAGCTTGGAGGTCACATCCTCCGGATGCAAGAAACCCTGCTTGCCTCGAGGAAGACCTGCATGAACGTAAATCGCGTGCGAGTCCTCGTAATAATAGGGAAGAGTTCGAAGCCACTCGATGACGTCTTTTGGAAAAAACGCGCCCTTGAGTAGATCCTTCTTCTCCTTCTCGGTGGGCATTTCGTCGAGCGCAGGCGAAGGTTCACCTCGAAAGGAACGAAGCGCGGCAAGACAGCCATTTCCCGGTGGGAGGACAAACTCCGGCCAACCGCCATCGAGAACGCGAAGCCATGCGTCCTCATGATTGCCTCGAAGCGCGACAACCTCCGCGGGACTTTTGTCGCCCAGCGTTCGGATGAACTCCACGACATCACGCGAAGCCGGGCCGCGATCGACATAGTCGCCCACAAAGACCACGGTGTCCGTCGAACGCAACTTGGGGAGTCGTTCGAACAGCGCGTTCAGCGCTTCC
>JAHFDX010000010.1:16582-18958 GCA_023248785.1 Myxococcales bacterium | reverse complement strand
CCTCGTTCCACCATGGCCTTGAGGTCGCGGTGGGTTGCGCAAACGATGCGCACATTGGCAATGATGGATGTTGTGCCGCCCACGCGCTCGAACGTTTTTTCCTGAAGAACCCGTAGAAGAGCGACCTGTGTTCGGGGAGAGATGTCGCCGATTTCGTCAAGGAACAGGGTGCCCCCTTCGGCCATCTCGAAACGCCCGCGCTTGCGCGCGATGGCGCCAGTGAATGCGCCCTTCTCGTGACCAAAGAGTTCGCTTAGCAGCAGCGTTTCGACAAGCGCCGCACAGTTCACGCTGACAAGGGGGCCCGATGCCCGCGTGCTCGCGCGGTGAATCGCTTCGGCCACGAGTTCCTTGCCTGTGCCGCTCTCGCCGCGAATGAGCACCGTCGAAGAAGTGGTCGCTACGCGCTTTACGGCTGCCAACAGCGCGCGAATGGCCGGATCGTCCCCAATAATATCCCTTCGCGTTCGCTCTGAAGAGACGGTCGATCGCGAAGGCGCTGGGCGGTTCTCGTCGGTGAGAAGCAATTGCAACTGGCCAATCGCAGCAAAGTCCCTGCGCGCCAGGAACGTGGACCGGAAATGACCCGGTAGTCTTTCCGCAATGGCATCTCGCATGGCAATCGCTTCGGCCAGGTGGGCCCGCGACTCTGCCAACATTTGCTCGTGATACGCTACGCGTGCCGCAAGAATGTGCGACTGAATGGCAAGCTCATCGGAATCTGCCTTGCGTGCTTTCGCAATGGCGCGGCGCGTGTACTCCACTGCGTCTCTACCCTCTGCAACCGCAAGCCTCGCCTCGAGCAGCAGAGCATCCGCTTCGCCGTCGACATCCGTACCGGCAGCGATTGCCGAATCGAGCGATTCTCTGGCCTCCGTGAGAGCACCTTCCTCAAGCGCGACTTCGGCGAGCAATCGGTGTGCGCGGGAAATTTGAGCTGAGTTTCCAGCGGAAAGTCCAAACGCGAGGCTTCGCCGTGCATCGGCTGCCGCTTGCTCGACTCGCCCCGAGGCGAGTGCCACGCGCGCCGCTACAGCGCACACGGTTGCCTGATGTTGGGGCATGGCACTCGTAAGCGCGCGCGCGAGGGAAATAGCCGACGATGCCTGCTCGAGCAAACCAAGACGAATTCGAAGCTCGGCAATGTTTCCAAGAACGTGAACTGTAACGGCGCGGTTACCGACACGACGCCAACGTTCAAGCGCTCGCTCGTAACTCTCGAGCGCTCGCAGATAATCGCGTGACCACGTGCATGCGACAGCAAGATTGGCATACGCAAGCGCGCACGCCTTTGCGTGGTTCAGTTCATCTGCGTCGCCGCAAGCTTGCTCAAGTGCGGTACGCGCCGCATCGGCTTGTCCCGATGAAAGAAGGGCGATAGCTCCATTGACCCGTGCGCGGACCGCAAACATATGAAAGCCTCGAGCGCTCGCGTCGCGTGCGTCGGCGGCGAAGTGCCTAATCGCGAGCGACCAATCCGCGCGCGCCAAAATCATCTTGCCCGCAATATTTCGGGCCTCGAAACGCAGTTCTGAAGCTTCGTCCACGCGTGGCAACAACGACTGGATGCGTCGCTCGGCCTCGTCGAGACGTCCACAGAGATAGTCGAGTTCTGCAAACTCGAGCTGGATGGACAGGTCTGTCGTTGAGTTCTTTTCGGTGCTTTCGGCCGCGCGCAGCAACGCGTCGCGTGCCTCGTCGAGCTCACCCAACATGATGAGGGCTTGCCCTAATAGCAAAAGTGCTTTGGCCGATGCTGGCGCGTCCACAAGAACACGCTCGCACCATTGCCTCGCTTCGTCGGCCGCACCCACGGCAAGCGCACGCCCGGCGCCCCTTAGAAGGTAGACCTGGCGAACCTCCAGATCCGCGGTTGAGAGGGCGTCGAACCATGCGCGTGCAAGACGAAAGCGCGCCGAATCATCGGAGAGCTCTTCGTACACACGATCGGTAACGTCGGCAGCTCGTTCCCAATCGCGGGATCGCAAGCAAAGATGTGCGGCTTGCGCGCGCGTCCACGGATCGTTGGCGCTCGCAGCGATTGCGGCGGACACGTGGTTGAGAAGAGCGTCATCGGATGTTTTCGCTCCAACTGTTTGAAGCAGCACGAGGGCGCCTTGATCCACAATGGCGATACCCGTCGCAATCATCGCGTCGGCTTGGCTCAACGAGATGCCAAGGCTCTCAAGCTGAGATTGTGGCCAAGTGCCACCCGCAAGCGACAGGGCTGCGATCGCCGTCTCGAGCGAAGGATCCACGGGAATGGCGAGCTCAAAGCCCCTTTTCGACTCCATTCCGCGAACGGCACGAGCCAGCACGGCAAGTTCTGACTCGGGACGAACATGCGCGAGCTCGGCCGCACATGCTTCCCACCAA
>JAHFDX010000010.1:4297-16572 GCA_023248785.1 Myxococcales bacterium | reverse complement strand
GTTGCACCGCCAATAAGGCTTCGAACTGCGGCAGCGTCGCAGCTTTCGGGTTCTGGCACCGCAAGCACCAACACAGCTCTTCTTGCAATCAACGCGCGGCGCACTTCTTCGGCGAGAAGTCTCGCGTCTTGCGGAATGGGGCGCAGGCCTAGGATCTTCGCTGCTTGGACGAAGGCCGGGACTTCGCTTGTACGGCGAACCACGATCGGTCGTTGTCCCAAGCTGCGGGCACGACGGGCGGCGTGCTCGGCCATCGCAAACGCGGCGTCCATGTTGGGCGCGAGCACGAGCGCTAGCGCATCGAGGCCAGAGAGGAGCACATCGTCGAACGCCGCGAAGCCGTTCGACATCTCACGCGCCGCAAGCGGCGTGGGAATTGCGGAGATCCGTTGTGCAGACAAGCTCATAGACCATACCTTTCAACCTAAGAAATTCAACGAGAGGCCGCCCGCTACTCCAGATGGTGGCGAGACAGCGTGACGGCCTCCTCGTTGGCTGCAAACACCTTATGGTTCAGCTCGCGTGCCAACCTTAATGAACGACAAAACCCAGCTCTTTCCAGCCCGCCCGAGACATCGTTAGAAATTGCACAGACACGATGCGTCAGGCGCGCGTGGACTTACGGCTTCGAGAAGATGTCAACACCGCGGTCTCAATGGCGTCCAAATCCCTCGGTAACGCCTCTCCCAACGCCCGAGCCATCTCGAGTTGGAACTTCACCGCCGCTTGATAGCCTCGCTGCGTGGCGGGAGCGTTCGCCTCAAGCCAACGCAAGTGTTTCAGCACGGTGGTCACATCCCCTCGACGAACGGGCCCCGTCAGGGCGCGAATTGAACCGAGATTTGTCACATTTTCGGCGACGGTGCGCAGGAGCGGGCCGAGGAGCCTGTGTGCGAGCTGCGACGGGCATCCCGCCCGTACAAGCGCTGCCTCGGCGGCAGCCGACAGCGCTGCGGAGCCATTGGCAAGCAGGGCCGCAGCGAGGTGGTAGCCGACCAAATCGACCTTGGGCATGCTGCGTGGGACACATCCCAGTGCGCGTGCCATAGCAGAGGCAACGGTTCGCGCCTTCGCATCACCCTGCACGTGCACGTGAACCCCTGAAAGGTCCGGTGCACGGCGTGCGTCCGCAAAGGATGCCAGCGGATGCATCTGCGCCACACCTCGACAGCGGTTGCGGAGCGGGGCGAGACCCTCGGGTCCCATGCTGCCAGCGACGTGCACGCACACCGACTTGGGCGCAACGCACGAGGCCCACGCACCCGCAACGCTCAATAGCTGGGCGTCGCGAACTGCAAAGACAATAACGTCCGCGTTGGGGCGAGGCACAGGCCCCGTTCGTGCACTTCGTAACTCCACAAGGTACTTTTTTGACGGAAGAGCACGCGCAAGCGCCGTTCCAACTTTTCCCCTGCCGACAACGACGACGCGAATGCGCCTATCGGGCCGGCTCTCCTTACGGACGGACATAAAGTCCGTTGGTTTGGATGTACTGGAGCACGCTCGTCGGAACGAGCGACCCGAGCGCAGAGACGTCGTTCGCTTCGAGAGCTTGCCTTATTTCCGTACTCGAAATGCGTGGGAGCACCGGCGGTGGTGCGTCGGGATGATCTACGCCCATGCGTCCTAACACGATGAGTGGCGCAATCTCGCGGATGCGGTCGAATCCGTACCACTTATGCGCTTCAATCAAGATGTCGGCACCCACAATGAGACGCAACGACCAATCAGGATGCACGGACTTCAAATGCTCGAGTGTTCGGACCGTGCGGCTCTCACCACCGAGTTCTTGTTCGACGCGGCTGACGGTTACCCGCGGGAGCCACGAAAGCGCAAGCTCCGCCATGCGAACGCGCGCCTCGTAGGACGCGAGCGCCTTCGCGAACGGATGTTGGAAGGTAGGGATGACGAGCACGTCATCGAGCTCGTATGTCGAAAGCGCCACAGTCACCGCGAGCACGTGGGCCATGTGCGGTGGGTTGAAACTGCCACCAAAGACAGCGACCACGCGGTTGTTCACGTCGCTCCTTTGGAATCGTCATCGTCCGGCACGCGCGACGGGCCTATCTCGTAACGCGATGCCGGGCGCCCACCCTCGATGATCAATGCGGTGCACTCCTGCTGTCCTTGCACAGGCTGTCCTTGCACAAGCGGCCCTTCCACAATCAGGGCCGAATCTCCCTGGCATGGCCCCGGTGACAGAAACCAACGTGTTCCCGATTGTTTGACCGTAGCCACTTCCGAAAGGCCGAAGATGAAGTACGCCGCACTCTGCAAGTCCACTTGATCGAGGTGATCGCGGTCGGCCACGCAAAGCATCGTACATCCCCCAATCGTTTCTTTCACGCGAGCGCCACCAGGCGGAAGACTATGAGCGACGCGCAATCGAGCCCGCGTCCGTTCACGCCGAAGGAACGATTCAAGGCGCGAGGCGTGGCCCGCTTGGAGCACGTCCATGGCACGAAGAAATAGCCCCTCTTCACTCGGATCTTCGCCCACCAGCGATTTCGCCCACTGCTCGATAGCATCCGACAGCGCGTGATCGGTGCCGAGATAAAGAACGCGGTCGGCCTTGAATTGAAACAGGAGCATCTCGGTCGCACGCATGAGCGTTTCGACGTCTCCCGGACCAAGAAATCCGACACGGCTTAGCACCACTTCGCCATTGTATGACATAGCACGCACAGACGAGTAGGCTCGCAGCTCGTGACGCGTGAGTTACGAGATCCCGTGACGTTCACGTTCGATGGAGAAGCAATCCAGGGCGAACGGGGTGAACCGCTTGCAGCTGCCCTCGTGGCCGCCGGGCAGTGGTCACTGGCGCGAAGTCCGAAGTTTCATCGACCGCGAGGGCCGTCGTGTTTTCGAGCGGCCTGCGATGGATGTTTGCTTCGAGTCGACGGTGTTCCAAACACGATGAGCTGCCAGGTGGATTGTCGCCCCAATTTAGTGGCCGAAAGTCAGAACACGCTCGGCCCCCGCAACGTCGATCTTTTACGTGTAAATGATTGGTTCTTTCCGGATGGTTTCAACCATCATGAATTTCTTGCCGGCGTGCCCGGTCTGAATTCCGTGATGCAGTCGTTCGCAAGACGGGTTGCAGGCCTCGGGCGGTTGCCCGCGGAGGTGCAGCCGTCCCGCAACGCCGCGCGCAGGCACGTGGACGCTCTCGTCGTAGGTGGTGGGCCCAGCGGTCTTTCGGTGGCTCTCGAGCTGCGCAAGCAAGGGCGCGAGGTCGAAGTTGCCGACGACGCGCTCTTCCTAGGTGGTTCCGGCATGGCGCTCGACGAACCTCTCTTTCAATCGCTCGTCAAAGACGTGCTCACCTCCGCGAAGATGGGCGAAATCATCTTGCATGGACGCGCGAGCGCAATCGGCATCTATGGCGATGACTTGGTACTCGCGTCCCCGCGTACAACTGAAGTGCTCGACTGCAAGACCCTTGTCCTTGCTCCGGGAGCGCACGATGGACAACTCGCTTTTGAAGGCAACGATGTGCCCGGCATTGTAAGCGCGCGCGCGGCCGGCTGGCTTGTGCGTCGCGGCATCCGCCTTGGCGAACGGGTGCTCATCGTTGTCACGAAAGGGGGCGGCCCGTTCGGAGAGCAGGTCGAAAAAATGGGTGCCCAGGGCGCAACGGTCAAGTTGATTCACGGCATGCCGAAACGCGTAAGTGGATCGTCACGCGTGCGTTCAGTTGAAATCGAAACGGACAGCGGAACAGTGCGTGAGAAGGCCGACGTCCTCGTGATCGATACGCCGCGAGCACCGGCGTATGAACTCTGCGCGCATGCGGGCGCGAACCTCGTGCACACTCCCGCGGGGTTTGTTGTGACCGACACGCGGATTCGAGGGGGCGTCTTCGCGAGCGGAGAAGTGCGTGGAGTCCCTCTTGAGCCGTCGCGAATATTGGACGACGCGCACGCACTCGCGAACCTTATTCGACGCGACTCTCAAAAACGCGCTTGAAGCACGCTTGAGAGTGCTTCAATTTGTTTGGAGGGAACGGACGCTCCAGGTTTGTGCACGTGATCGATGGCATGATCGAACTCGAGCATCATCTGAAGGCCCTTCGTGAATCGCACGGAACCGACGAATGAAAAGGTGTGCCGTCCATCGTCGGCCTGGGCAGTGTCCGGCGAATAGTAGTCGTAGCGTGCACCCAACGTGATTCTCGGGGTCAGATCCTGCTCCACTCGCACGTATGCGCTGAATTCGTCCTTGCTAACGACGTCCTTTGAAAGATCGTCAGGGAGACCGGGCAGTGCATACGGGTACTTGATGCCTCGATCCATGTTTTGACCGCGCGTGAGTTCGCAGATGATTCGCGTCGCGGGCATTGAACTTCCAGGGAACTCGAACGTCTTCAACCCCAAGGCAAGCTCCACGTTCATCGCCCATCTCGGAAACTGTTTGAATCGCAGATTCGTCGCATCCACGCTTTGGCCCATCCCGTAGTAACCGCTCACTCCGGGCGTCATGGGTCCCAGTTTGTAGGCCACTCGTCCAACGATGTCTTTCGCCCTATTCAGATCGGGAAGTAGAGCGAATGTTTTTTCGCCCTGCGTCGCGCCATTGACCACGGCCACGGTGGTCTTGAGTTTCTCATCGAACAAAGATGCCGTTGCGCGCGCGCCAAGATCAAATTCACCCGGCATCAAATTTTGCTCGCCCCAACTGCGTTCGATGAACATGCGATCGGCGTCGGACTCAGGAATTTCAAATCCAAATGGAAGTTTAAAAATGCCCACGCCGAACTCGGATACGAACCCGGTTGCCCACTTCACAATCCCAATGGCTTCAACTTGGCGCGCCATGGTTCCCACTCCCGACGAGGGACCACCCACGGGCGCTGGATCGAGTTCAACTACCAAACGCGCGAAATCGGTGGGCATAAACTCAGTCTTGAGGCGCGCCCTTCGGAGCCGAAAAAACGTGCCGTTGGTCGTCGTCCCGTCCGCCTTAGCAAGAATGTCGTTGGCGGACACGCCCGCCGGAAGTCCGGTCGCCGTCGCGTTCGGGGATGCCTCCGCGTTATAGATTTGGACGAGCCACTGCGGCTGCACAAAGCCTGTGAGTCTGAACCGACGTAGCCAGGCGAGCTTCGCGGCGTCCTCTTGGGTGAGCTGCGGTTTTTCATCACCGCTTGCGTTCGGTGTTTGTAGGACCGAAGGAGCCAAAGGGACCGACTCAGCCACTGCAACAGACGATACGAACAACGACGCTACCGCGGCGACAAGTTGCGATCTCATGTTGGAAAATGATCCTACGCGGAGGCACGCGCCTATTGGGGATTCTGCCCCGCGTTGTTTCGAACTTGTTGCTCCAACGTCACCCACAGCTTCGCTTCCGTTTCCCCCACGGCTCGTTCCGGTGGCGAAACAAACGCTGCCGATTGCGGGCGGGGAACGCCGATGCGATGAACTCGTAGCCAAACGCGCTGAAGTGTGAGGAGCCGATCGCCCGCCCCAAAGATCAGCGAGAGAAGATCCGGGCCCACCGCTCGCCTTGGCGCCGGGCGAATCGAAAACTCTCGACCATCCAAAAGCCTCGCATCAAAGCCCGCAACGAGGTGATCTACCGGGTCCTTCCACCACGCAGGCGTGCCCGGCGCGCCAGCGGCAATCCACGCGCCGATGGCCACGTCGCTCGGCAATGGCTCGAGCGCCAATGTGTAACCATCAACATTCAATTTTGCTTCGATGTCCAAAAGCCGAGCGGTGGCGCTCGCGAGAACCAAGAGACTCGTTGCATCCAGTTGTTCATACGCCATGAAACTCGCCTCGATCCGGGTATCCCATCACTCTTCGACCACAAGCGCAAACAGCCCCGCACCAAGCCCCAGCGCACCTAAATCGAACACGCTGAGTAACAATACGTAATCGCGAAGCTCGTCGAACGGAAAGGGCTGACCCGCAACCTCCGCAGAAAAGATCTCTCGCGTCGCCGATACAGCCGTCACGAGTACCGGAGCAAGAAGCGGAAGAAGCACCGTCGCAAGCACAAGATCCCGCGCGTTGGTGCGCACGGTCATCACACCAAACAACGTGCCAGTGAGCGACACACCGGTAAGCGCGAGCACCATCACAATCGAGAGCGGCAAAAGCACGGCCAGAAGATCGATGTGGAACAACAATGCCACAGTGGGCACATCGACCACGGCGACCGCGAAGAGAAAGATCGCGGCGACCAAAGACTTTGCGGCAAAGAGCGCGGAGCGCGGAATCGGCGCGAGAACAAGGGCTGCGAGTGAATCTTCTTCTCGTTCGCGCTGCCAAAAACGCGCAACACCGAACACCGAAGCGAAGGTCAGCGCAAGCCAAAGCGCACCCGGCGCAAGGTAGGCAGACGTGACTGCGCTTGTGTGAAAGGAGAGGGCCGCGAGCACGGTGACGAGCAGGGCAAAGACAGTTGTCGTCGTGATGACCTCTTTTGTGCGGAGCTCGACGAGAAGCTCTCGCCGCACAAGGGTCATCACCACCGAGAAGAAGGAGGGCATCGATAAAATGCAACCGTACCTATTACAGTCCCTTTTCCTTCAGCCACACGTTCGTGGCTTGAGCTGCAGTGTCGTATGACTTCTTCAGGTCCGAAATGATGCGGCCTTCGACAAGGCCACCGACACCAAACACTTTCACCTCAACCGTGAACTTGGCGATGCGCGCGATTCTCTTTTCACCGAGCTTCTCGCAATAGATCTCACCGCTGATGCGCGTCTTGTCCGGCAAAGCGCTTGGAGTCACTTTGATCGTGTAGCGCTTGGTCTTCGCGTCGAAGACCCCCTCTTCGTTGTAGGCAAGGCGATCGCCAAGAATCTTCTTGATGGGTAAAGGCACGCCTCCAACCGGCGGTTCAACGCGCGCACGGCGTACGACGCGACCCTCCTCCTTACGAAGCTCGAGAACTTCGTACTTCGGAAACTTGAGAAGCGTGTTGTAGAGGTACTTGTTGAACTCGTCTTCTTCGTCGAAGAAAACTTTGTTCCAGAAGATGTCCTCGGTGCACTCGAGCTCATGTCGCAACGTGATGTCGGCCATGCGCCCGAGGGTATTACAAGGGACTTACTTCGCGGCGGGCTTCTTCTTTGCGGGCACTTTTTTTGCCACCGGCTTGGCCGCCGCTTTGGCGGGCTTCTTGGCGGGCGCTTCGACCTTGGCGGGCGCCGCAGCCCGGTTACGCTTCAACGCGGACTTCAATTGATCGAGCAAGCGCGGAACCGGGTGCTTCTCAAGCAACGCTCGATACCCCAGGTCCTTCGGTCGCTTTACTTCGGACAAAATTGCGTCGATGAGCTTTGCGCGCGTGCCGTATTTCTCCTTCACTTCTGTGAAGATGGCGTGAAGGCGAAGGAGCTTCGCGTTCGATACGTGCTCGAGGCCTTTCGCGGCACTCGTGCGGTTGACCCAAAGGTCATCGGTAACGAACTTTTGCACTTCAGCAACGAGCTTTGCCTTGTCACCAAAACGGTCTTTGACGAACTGAAGCGGCGTCTTTTTCGGCATTTTCGTGTCCTTTCGAGGGTGCACAAGATGACTTGTGCGGCATGAGAACGGGCGGGTGTAGCAGTGCGGGCATTTGGGGGCAAGGGAGGGGGTTGATGCCTCACCACGTTCGCGTTCGGCACGCCACATCGCCGACCCTTCAGAACAACACGTTTCGAGTCTCCTCAAGCGTCAGCCGCTTTCGCTTGAGCGTCTTGATGCGTGCGCAGCGATCCAGCATGTCGGGTGCGTAGAGTTGGTAACCAGAGTCGGTCACCTGGGCCACGTCAAGGAGGCCCTCCTTCGTCCAGTAACGAAAGGACGCTACGGTTCCCAATAGTGGATTGTTGGCGTCAGAGCTCCAGTCTGAAAACTTAGCGTTGTGACCGAGGCCAGCGAGCACCGCACACGCAAGAGGGCCATCGGGACTCGTTTGAAGAAGAACGACGAACGTTCGTCGAGTTGTCGTTCAAATCCGACGCGCGCCATCTGAATCGGAAACTGATGCGCGACCAACACAACGTCCAAACCTTCAAGGAGCAAAGCCTCGCGCACGGCCCGCATCATGCGTGCGGCAACATCATCGGGCGCTTCGTGCTGATGGGCGCGCGTGCGATCGAAGTAGCGCGATACGTACTGCATCGGAGCAAATCGACGCGGCAATCCGTCGAAAGGCGAGCCCGCCTCGATAAGTTGCTCGTCGGTGACCACGTTTGCGCCATAACCCTTCGCCACGATTGAGGCGGTCTGCTGCGCGCGCTGCAAAGGGCTTGCAATGATGTGGTTGAGAGAGGACGCGAGCGTGCGCTTGAGAAACGCTGCGGTCATCTGCACTTGCGCCTGTCCCTCCGGACTCAATGGAAATCCAGGAAGCCGGCCGTACACCACCGCGTCGGGATTGAGTACCGCACCATGACGAACAAGATGAATGCGCTTCACATTGCCCTGTCTGCACAGTCCAAGGAGTCACTTCATTTGTAACTCTCTTTTGTAACGCACATGGGCACTTATGGGGCGAACATGTCGCTTCGGACGTCTTCCGTGAACGTTGCGATTCGTCGATGTGGGTTTGCGCACGGGCGGCTGCCACTCGAGGTCCATGAAGTCACTCTCTCGTCTGCGGAACGCTCGGCAACGCATCAATCCATGCGACGACGGTGCGCAAACCTTCCATGTCCACATACTCGGTTCCGAGTGGCGGCATTTGGTCATCAGGGACGTCGTAGGGCTTTCGGGTTGGCTTGCCACGCTGACTCATTCGATACACGATGGCGCTCTTTGCAGCGTCCCCTGGGGTCAAACGGTTCTCGATTTCATCATTGTCACCCCACGGGCCATGGTCGGCCTCCTTGTTGAGTGAACGAAACACCGCAGTCTTGATCGCGCTTTTCGAAAGATCAGAGATGCCGATTCGCAATAGCTGGTCATGCGAATCCGCCTCGCCATCCGGATTGTGGCAGTGGCCGCAATTGGCATGCAGATAGCCGAGTGCTGCGTTGGTCTGCGCATCCCAAGGGAGTGTGTACCCGTCCTCGCTTGCGAGGGCCGGGTTGGTGCTGTTGGTGATCAGGTTCTGGTTGACCAGCCAATTGAATGTCACCCCTTCGCCGGAGCGTGAAAGTTGGATGGCCGAGAATCCGAGAATGCTGCTGGCCTCGCCGCCATGGCAATCCATGCACACGCCCTGCTCGGGAACGTCGTGCAACGTCCCACGGGCTCGATCGTAACCGTCGTCGACACGCTTCGCGCTTGTCTCCGTGCTGTTCCAGAGAAACGTGGCGATGAAGACGTCGTCGTCTTTCAAAACCATAATAAAACGGGTTTCGAGCCTTCGCTCATCGGGGTCGCGAAACTCTTTCCATACCTTGGTTCCGACGGGAAATTTCCAGTGGTCCATGTCGCGCGTATCGATCTTCTTCCCGGGTGGGAGCTGGATCCAGCGCGTCTTGTGGGCGCCGTCAGACCATAATTTGAAGTTGGGCGTGTACTCGAACACGCCGTCGGCGAGCTCTTTGTCCGGGTTCGCAATGCTCCCGTTCTTGTAGAGCCCCGTCGCGGACAGGGTCTTAAACGACTCATCCGTATCGTGGGCCTGCGTCCCCGATCCGGCCTGTTCGTCCGACGTCCCCTGGTTACCTCCGTTGGACGCGCACGCGGCGAAAAAGGCTGCCGCAAGAGCAAGTGCCAAGATTGAAGTCTGGTTATTTCGCCTCATCGTAAGACGGCCCTTACACCGACCTACAGTTCATGAGGGACAGGAAGGCTTGGCGCAAACCGAGTTTGCGCAATTCGGTCGATTTCTTATGGCGGGTGGGATTCTAAGAGGGAACTGGGATCGCCCGAGTCCGCGACCTCAACAGCAAAACAACTTCCTCACGCGTTCGATTCACCCCGTCGAGCGCAACGTAACGCTCCGCCAACGTGTCGTAGCGCTTGCACATCAGAAAGAGCCACACCTGGAAAAAGTCGATGCCCTCGAAAACGATCGATCCCTCCTGCGCGTAGCGTGCAATGTTGGCGCGGAAGTCACCGGGCATCTCGGTCCAGTGGCGGGTCGCCTTGACGTGATGGCCAATGTGGTAGCCGTCGTTGAAGCAGCGGCGGTTGTAGCGCGTGTTGATGCACGTGATGCTGTTCACGTACGAGTTGCCGGGTTGCGTGGCGTCGATGAACGCGTGCTGCCCCCAGTTGCCCGCCATCATCATGAAACGTACAAAGACGAACGGAATGACAAAGACGACGAATGTCGCCTTCGCATTGACGAACATCAGCGCAAAAACCAGCGCAAGAAATGACAGCTCACCGAATGTGCATTTTTTCGCGAGACGCTTCCGACTGTGAAAGGCGAGATACCGTCGCAAGTCGAACAAAACGAGAAAGAAGAAGCGTGAAAAGTAACGAACAAAGTGCCAAACGTTATCCCGCTCAAACCGCATCGTGGAACTCAGGTCAGGCGGCAAATTGTTTTCCGGATGATGCATTCCTACGTGATGCGCAAAATACGTTTCCGGGGATTCGCCGAAGAACGGCCCAAGGACCCACGGGATGTACAGATTGAGCACGTGATATCGCGGACGAAACAGGAGCCGGTGGCTCGTATTGTGAAGCATCAAAATGTAACGATCGACGAACACAAGAAAGTTCACCGCGATGTAGGCAAGCGCAAGTGCCCAACGAAAGTAGAAAAAGAGCAAAATCGCAAACGGCACAACGACCAAGGTTGCTTGAACCATCAGCCGCACAAACGGCACGTCGCGCTCGTCGCGAATCAGGTTCGCAGCGAATCGATGGAACCAACCCCGGGCGCCCGACAAAGTTTCGGCCGAAAATTCCGGGTCGCTCGTTGAGATGGCAGAAGCTGTCATCGCCACGCGCGGTCTTACGGCGAACGCATTCAAGCAGCAACGAGCGAACACCACGCGTGACCTAAAAATGGAAGCGGGCGCGTAGCCCATTCCGCATGCGCGCCCGCGTGCGCACACTCGTCCGCAACGAATCTTGTAACGTACGCAGCGTTGACACCATTAGAGAACAGCATGCTCGACGGTCCCATTATTGACGCTTGGGTACAGCATCCAACCCCCGCGTTCTTGCAGCACTCGATGTTCGAATCGCTGCGCCGCTGGTCGAAAGACGTCGAGTGGCCAACGGAACTTCCCCTCGAATTCACGCTTCAAGCGTTCGAAACTGCGAAAGTTACGAAATCGCTGGTGTCCGCATGGCATGCGCCGAGTGGACCTTTGATTTCCAATGACCAAGTGGCTTCCTGGGTGCGCGCCCATCCTGAACGACTGGGCGGCGTCGCCTCCGTCGACTTGAAAAAGCCCATGGACGCCGTACGCGAACTGCGACGCGCGGTGCGTGAGCTCGGGTTCTGTGCCCTTCGCATCTTGCCGTGGCTATGGAACCTTCCACCGAACGACCGACACTACTATCCGCTTTATGCAGAGTGCGTCGAACTCGGAATTCCGTTTTGCCTGCAGGTCGGACACACGGGGCCACTCTGCCCATCGGAGCCGGGGCGACCGATTCCGTACCTTGACGAGGTCGCGCTCGATTTTCCTGAGCTCGTCATTGTTGGCGGACACATCGGCTATCCGTGGACCGACGAGATGATCGCGCTCGCGACGAAGTATCCGAGTGTGTACATCGACACCTCGGCGTACAAGCCCTCGCGTTACCCGCCATCCCTCGTTCAGTTTCTAAAAGGTCATGGGCGGCGAAAAGTTCTCTTTGGGAGTAACTACCCCATGATCTTGCCGGGTGCTTGTCTCGAGCAAGTCGGGTCGCTTGGGCTCGACCGCGAGGCAGAACGCTTGTTCTTACACGACAACGCGAAGCGCGTTTTCAAGTTGGATTGCTGAAGCGTGTTTGCGATGGCGTGTTTGCGACGGATGCCGGGAACGAGCCGTACGCTAAACTGACAGTGTGCATTCTCTCCGCAAAGACGGCATCACGCGTGCGCAATATGCATCGCCTGCGGAGAAGCTCGCTGAGGCTTTTCAGATGATGCGTTTCGGCATGCGCTTGAAACGCATGGCTCTCAAAAATGCGCATCCCTGTGCGAGCGAGGAAGAGATCGAAGCGCTCTTTGAGCGTTGGCTTTTCGAGCCATGAATGGACCCACTCCGGAGGGTGCTCTTGCGGAGATTGTGAAAACTCTCTCCCAGGTGGCAGTTCCATTTACGCTCGTGAGTGGTCTCGCGGTGTCGATTCGAGCTGAAGTTCGCTTCACAAGAGACGTCGACCTTGCCATCGGTGTCGATGGCGATGCTGCGGTTGAGCGTCTCGTTC
>JAHFDX010000010.1:0-4270 GCA_023248785.1 Myxococcales bacterium | reverse complement strand
GGTGTTGTGGTCGATCTGATCGTGGCTTCCTGCGGCATCGAAAACGAGATCGTTGCGGCTGCCACCGCTGAGTCGGTCTGGACGACGGGTACGGTGCCGGTTGCACGTGCCGAAGATCTGCTCGCGATGAAGGTCCTGTCGATGACAGATCGCCGTTTGCAACGATCGCATCGATGCAAGAAATCTCATCTCGATAGCAAAGTGCGAACTCGACGACGTGCGAGCGAGACTGCGTTTGATCACGGAGCGAGGATTTCATCGCGGTCAAGATTTGGCCGCAAAACTCGAGTCGTTACTCGTCGACGCGTCGTAGGAGCGACCGAAGGAGGACGGCCCATCGGGGGATGGGCGGAATCAAGCCGAACTACCGCGCCCCCAGCACCAGCGTCGCATCCCCAAATTCATGCGCCAAATATCCCCCTGACTCGGCTTCGGCGAGTGCGCGCGCAAGCAACGACTCCGGTGCGAATGCCGAGAGCAGCTCGAAGTGGCTCGTGCCCGGCTTGTGCATGCCCGAAAGCACATCGTCAACAATCTTGACTTTTGTGTCCGCGGCCAAGCGAAGCCTCGCCGTTCCAAGCCCCGGAACCACAAGCCCATGTTCGAGTGCAGACGCTTCGAGGACACGAACCACCGTCGTTCCGACCGCTACCACGGCAAGGCCCTCCGCTTTCGCGCGCATTACTGCACGAGCCGTAGCCTCAGGGATTTCGTACGGCTCGGCCCACGGAAGATCGCGATCGCGACTCTCGTCGCCAATCGAAGAAAGTCCCGCCGCATGCGTCAACGTGACCACTTCGATTCCGCGGCGCTGCAGATCGAGAATGACACTCCACGTGAGCGGCCTTCCTGCAGACGGCATCTCCGAAGCCCACGGCCGGTCGGCATACGACGTTTGTACCTCTTCGAGCGTTACGCTCCTTTCCAGGTACGAATATTGAACGGGTCGGCCGAGCGCGAGAAGCTGCCGCAACAGCTCCAGGCCGTTCGCCGAGAATTCGAGTATTGAATACGTCGAGCTCACATCAGCGACCTCGGCCTCAAGCGAACCGAGCAAAAATCGCTCGCCCCGCTTCACAGAGATGATCTCGCGCAGCTCGGTCGGTGTGCGCCAATCGCCCGCTCCGAACACCACTGCGTGGAAGCCGTTTGACAAAGCACGACCTGCGAGCCTCACCTCTACAGGTGCTCGATCCGACGCACGCATTCCGAAGATGGACGCGGGCATCGTCGCGGCGTCGTTAAGCACGACCACGCTCCCTTCGCGAATGTACGATGAAAGCTCGTTTGCCGAGACGTGTTCGATTGTTCCCGAGCGCGCATCGACAACAAGTAGGCGCTCTACTGCACGCGAGGCGCGAGCTGCATTCATAAGCCCACCTCGACAGCAAGACGCTCCACAATCGAGCGGGCAACATCGCTCGGATCAGCGAGTGTGGACGGGTCGGCCTCTGGAATCGCTGCGCGGTGCATTTCCGTATTCATCTCGCAAGGATCCATCGACACCACGCGAACGCCTGTTCCATCGAGTTCAACCGACAACACGCGCAGCAAATGATCAAACGCCACCTTCGAAGATCCATACGCGCCCCACCGTGGGTATGCCGATACCGCCGTGTCGGAACTGATGGCAAGCACGGTACCCTCCCCACGCAGAACCATGGGCCCTACCGTGGCACGCGTGAGACGAGCAGGTCCAAAGACGTTGGTTTCAAAGGTCATCCGAAGCACCTCGTCTGAGGTATCGAGAACCAGAGGCAATGGTGCCTCACCCAACAGGGCCGCATTGTGAATCAAAAGGTTCACGGGGCCGAGTTCCGCGGCAAAAAGAGCGATGCGGCGTGCGGCGTCCGGTCGAGCAATGTCTTCCACGAGGGCTTCGGCGGCGCCGCCCTTCGATCGGATGCTTTGCGCCGCATCCTCGAGCGCTTCCTTCCGACGAGCCACAAGCACAACTTTTGATCCACGCGCTGCAAGTTGCTCAGCGAGCGCAAGACCGAGACCCCGACTCGCGCCCGTGACGATGGCTACCCGTTCTTCGAAATGCATGACGTTCTCTCCTTTTCAAGGAACATCATGCCTCGTCGCCGCTATGGCGTTATCGAAATGGATAATTCATTGTCATAAGGTTAATATGGTGGCGACATGGACAACGCATCATCCCATCTTGCAAGCAATCTCAGGCTCTTGCGCGATGCGCGCGGCATTTCACAGGCGCAACTTGCCAAGCTCGCAGGGGTACCAAGACCGACTGTCGCCAATCTGGAATCGGGCGACGCAAATCCAACGCTGTCCGTGCTCGTACGCATGGCCACCGCGCTCGGCATCTCGATCGAGGAACTCATTAGCGCGCCCCGTGCAACCGCGAAGCACTATCCAAAAGACAGTTTGCTTACGCGCCTGCGTGGCACCGTTGAAGTTCGCAAACTCTTGCCTGAAAAATTACCAAGCCTCGAAATGGATCGCATGCAACTGCCCGTTCGGGCACGCATGGTCGGTGCCCCGCACACGCCCGGAACACGAGAATTTCTAGCATGCGAAACAGGCGAAGTTGAGTTGGTTGCCTCGGGTGAGGCGTATCGGCTGTTTCCAGGAGACGTGGTGGCGTTTCGTGGCGATCAACCGCATCTCTACAGAAACGTCGGAACGCGCGTTGCGGTCGCCTACAGCGTGATCGCGCTTGCTCCAGGGAGCGGTTAACCTCGCCCGCCCTGAAGTTTGGTAAGAAGGAACTCATGTCGTCTTCGACGCGCGTCCGTTTTGCGCCTTCGCCCACCGGGCACCTCCACATTGGGGGTGTGCGCACAGCGCTGTTCAACTGGCTTTGGGCCCGAAAAAATAAGGGCACGTTCGTTTTGCGCATCGAAGATACAGACCAGGAACGCAAAACGCCCGAAAGCGTCAAGGTTATTTTGGACTCGATGAAATGGCTGGGACTTACGTGGGACGAAGGTCCCGAAGTCGGTGGCCCGAATGGCCCGTACTTTCAGATGCAACGGCTCGGGCTCTACCTCGAATTTGCCGAGCGCCTCATTGGTGGGAAGAAAGCGTATCGCTGCTACTGCACGAAGGAAGAACTCGACGCGCAGCGTGCGGCCTTAAAGGAACGCGATCCGAAGGCGAGCTTTCGCTATCCGGGAACATGCCGTCATCGAAAAGACGAGCCAGACCTACCGTACGTCGTAAGGTTCGTTGTGCCCGAGAACGGAACCGTGGTGTATCGCGACAAAGTTTTCGGTGAAATCACAACGCCGAACGGCGCGCAGCAAGACTTTGTGCTCCTTCGTTCTGACGGCGTTCCACTTTACAATTTTGGAGCCGTCGTCGACGACCTGACCATGGGTATCACCCTCGTCGCACGCGGGCGTGATCACATGGTTAACACGCCGCCTCAGATTCTTATTTACGAGGCACTTTCTGCAAACCCGCCGGAGTTTGCGCACCTTCCGATGATGCTCGCGAAGAGCGGCGAAAAATTATCGAAGCGCCACGGTGCGGTCAGTGTGGGCGAATACCAGAGCCAAGGATACTCACCGGATGCCGTGCTCAACTACCTGGTTCGATTCGGGTGGTCGCACGGCGATCAAGAGGTGTTCTCGCGTGATGAACTCACCCTTGCATTCAACTGGGAAGCGTGTGGTCGCGGCGATGGAAAATTCGACGCGCAAAAATTTCTCGCGACGAACTACGAACACCTAAAAAACCCGCGTCTGATGCCTGACGATCTGTACGTGTCGCATCTGATTCCATTTCTCGAGAACCGTGGTCTGACCGATCTCGATCACCAACGCGTACAGGCGACGCTCTTTGCCGTTCGCGAACGCTCACGCACATGGGTCGAGGCTGCCGACACACTCGATTTCTTCTTTCGCGATCCCCCCGTGATGGATGAGAAAGCCGCGAATAAATTTCTTGTTCCGGAAGCTGCACCCCTCCTGGAGGCACTCGCGGACGTGTACCGCAGCATCGCTTCGTGGACCGAACCCGAACTTGAAACCCGAACCCACGCATGGCTTGAATCACAAGGATTGCAAATCAAAGACGTGGCTCAGTCCGCACGAGTGGCCTTGACCGGGCGCTCGGCAAGCCCGGGCCTCTACCAGGTGCTTTACATCTTGGGTCAAACGCGATCACTCGAGCGCCTTCAGAAAGGCGCCCATCGGGCAAGGCACCCGGTACTCTGAATTCGCCCGATGCTTTTGACCGCAGGCTCCACCGGTTTCCAACGCTGGCTCGAGACGTACAAACCGATCATCGCGATTCCCATTTT
>JAHFDX010000375.1 GCA_023248785.1 Myxococcales bacterium | reverse complement strand
ATGCGCAACGGGCACTAAAGTTACGACCCGACGTCGACTTCATCCACCCGAGGCTTCTTCTCAGTACCTGGTATCCCCCCCAGGTAGAGCGCGCACTCGGAACGCCTCTTACTCGCGCGGTGAATCACCGCCTTGATGGAGCCAACCTCATGCTCGAACTCTTAGCCACGAAACGCCCCATCTACCTCACTGACTTTGTGGTTGCGCAATTTCGCACCGACCTACCCTCGTACCCAGTAGGCCCGCTTGTTCGGGTAGTTCGTAGCTGGGAAAGTGTGCCTCGCCCCGATCCATTACTCGAGCTCAACACCAATCTTTTTTCGCGTTTCACCATGGAGTCTTCGCCCGTTCATGAGGCATGGGCGGCCGATGTTCAAGAAGCGTACGTACGACCGTGGTTGTCACTCGCACGCGCATTCGATGAACTCGGACGCTTTGAACAAGCCGAGGCGTGCCGTGCGCGCGCGGATGCGTTGATGCCAGAGGGGCACGTGCTCACGCTGCCTGATGTTTTGCCCTCCGCCGCCCCCACCACACAAGCCACCCCACCGTAAGCCAAGCGCTCGCGACGGAGGCTGGATAAAGCCACGGCATGCGCACCTCGAATCGAACGTGATGCTCGCCTTCCGGCACGTGCACAGCCATGAAACCAGGGGCCACACGCATAAATTCGACGAACGAACCATCGACGGTGGCCACCCACCACGGGTGCGCAGAAACGCGTAAGACTGCAAACACACCGCGCGAGCTATCCACCGTTGCGGCATGCGACCATTTGTTGCTGTCATTGTTACGAATTGAAGCGAGACCAGCATCGCACGTCGTCATGAGATCCAATGGATATTGGCCCGATGCGCGGTCTTGAACAAGCAGCGTGACTGCCGTTGGGTCATGCAGTGTTGAAGCAGAACCTGACAGATCGTCGTTGAGCCACTGATGAAGCAATCGATTCGAACCCTTCCAAAGGGCAATCGGACAGGCCAGACCGATCATGTCCGTTCCGCCCCGCCTCCGCGAAAGTGATGCCTCCGCGGTTTCAGCGATGAGCTCCCAGTCGGAAGGAGGTTCGGGTGTTTCCGATCGCGCATGCACGAGCCAACGCACGCCCAGCGCTTCAGCGCGGTTCGAAGCGAATTCCTTCTGTGGCTTCAACGCCTCGAATGCCAATGCCAGCACACCAACATGAGCTCCCGCACCCCCCGTTCCGGCGAGAGGCACGTTCGCGCTCAAATGCACGCCAGACACCACGGGAACCTGTTCAAGCGCACCAGTGTCATCAAACGCGAGACGTCCACCTCGAGCTTTCGCCACTGCGTCTCGCAGCGCATCAATACCGAGAGCATGAGCCCGATGACGATAACGGTCATCAAGCGCAAGATGCTCGTGCACAAACGGTGAGGCCGCATTGACGGTGAGTCCCGCCGTTAACGCGGTGAGCGCAGTCCATGAGAGCCAGCCTCTCCCCCGGCGCATCCAACGGACTCTACTCTCGTAAAGGCGCGTGGCTCCAATCACCATGGCGGCAACGACCGCAATGGGAATACACGCGAGCACACGCATCGGCTGCGCAAACGTGAGCGCAAGCCCGCCCAAAACGCCCGCCGATCGGAGCGCGTAGCCAGACACGCTCAGCAGCAGCGCTCCCAGAGACGCCACCACAACGGCCCAACGAAGGCCCACGGCCCGTCTCCCTCCTGACGCGAGAACGCCGCAAAAAAATATCCACAAAAAGGTAACGATTGGCCATCGTCCGTTATCAAGCAGCTCGCCATCCACCAACCAGGGTTCGAGGCGCGCGGGAGGAAATCCGAACACTTTCCAGTCGGCCATCGCGGGCCATCCAAATGGCACATTGTTTGTTACGATTCCCGGCAGGTATACAGCGACGGCAAGAAGAATCGCCCCGACGGCTCCCGTAACAAACGGACAACGTATCCGTGGTACGAACACCGCGAGCGGGGTCGACAACAAGATCGCCGAGATTCCGATCTGCGGATGGGTCAGCACAAGGAGCGCGCCTACAACGGGGCAAAACCACGCTCGCTTTGTAGAGGTCACCGCAAAAAGCCACGTCACCACAAGTGGCAAGGCCAACACCTGGGAGAGAAGGCCAAAATGCAAAAACGTGGCCCACCCGCCGACGTACGCGACATATGGGCGAAGGGTGCAGAGAACGACACCCCCAATCGCGGCGAGGGCTGGGTGCGCGCCGCGGCGAACTGCCAGGGCAAACGTTGCGACAGGAGTTACGTAAGTGGCGAGTGTACCTAGCCCCATGAGGGCGACTTCAGTCCGAACACCAAGCTTGATACACGCGGAGGCGAGCGCCCAGCCGACAACCGGATAGTGCGGCCCGATCGGAAAACCGCCGTTGTACGTATCGATCCAACCGTGCATCCACGTTTCAAGGTTGAGCGCCTTTGCGATCGCGGCGTGTGACGACGCGTCAGCCCACAAGAAGGCTCCCGTACCTGCAATTCTAGGGAGTTCGCGCACAATCGGCCAAGCGCTCGCAAGAACAAATAGAAGGGCAACAAAGGCACCTCGAGGGCGCGGGCGCTTCACTCTATGGAGAGGCGGTCCCACGAAGAGCCCTACGAGAACCCCAACGAGTAGGCATACGACGACGACCACGAGCTTGGTCACCTCCGAAGTTCTCGGCGATGATACGCGAAGCATGAACGATGCGGGCAAGGGCGCGTCACGCACCCGGCAGTTCTTGCGGCGCTATTTGCCGGAATTGCTTCTATTTGTCACTTTATCCATTACATATTCGTACTTTTCCCAAGGAGCCGGGCCCAACCAAAACTCCCGTTTCGATCTTGTACGGGCAGTCGTTGAAGATCGCACGTTTCGCATCGATCGATTTGCGCGCAACACGATCGACCTTGCGAAGCGCGACGACCATTTCTACAGCGACAAAGCGCCCGGCCTCTCGTTCGCAACGATTCCCGCATACGCCGCCTATCGAGCCATTGCACCGGCAACCGGGCCAGGTTCTGTCGCGCGAGCGCGTTACCTCATGACCACCCTTGTCGTCGGGTTGTTCTCCGCGCTCGGCGCCGTTGTCACTTGGCGTGTCATGGGCAGGTTTGGCCTCGGACGGGGCTCGTCGCTCGCTGCGGTCACTTCATTCGCGCTTGGAAGTCCATACTTCGCCTACGCGACACTCTACGTGGCGCACTCCTTCGTAGCCGCGCTTGTAATCAGCGCCGTGTATTTGCTCCTGCGGGCACAGTGTTCATCGGATCGTTCACGAGCGTTTGCGCTCGGCATTGCCGGATTCGCTGCGGGGTGGGCCGCGATTAGTGAGTACCCCATTGCGGTCATTGCCGTAGTTCTTGGTCTTTATACGTGGCGGTCGATGAATTTCAAGGCGATGGTTGTTTACGGATTCGGCGGCATCCCTCCGGTTCTGTTGCTCAGCTTCTACAACGCGCGGTGTTTCGGTGCGCCGTGGAAGCTTGGATACTCGCAACTGGTTGTGCCTGAATTTCAAAAGGTAATCGCGCGCGGATTTTTTGGAATTGGTCTGCCATCGTTTGAATCCATTTATGGCCTCCTGCTTTCGGAATTTCGTGGCCTCCTGCCTCTGAGTCCGCTGGTTGTATTCGTCCCCTTGGGTCTATGGTGCTTTTGGAAGACGCGCGAACACCGACGTGAATTCTGGCTCGTGACGGTTATCGTCTTCACGCTCTTTTGGATCGTATCGAGTTACGTTCGATGGGATGGTGGCGCTGCTATGGGGCCGCGGTACTTCATTCCGGCACTGCCCTTGCTCTACGTCTTCCTCGCTCACGGCATTGAGCAAGCCCTAAAGGTGGGGGGCCGTGCGCTCAAGCTCGCCGCCGCAAGCCTTGTGAGCTTTGGATGGGTTGCGGGCGTTTTCATTTGTCTCGCCGCCGTGAGCGTCATGCCGGAATTTCCAGACGCGTATCTGCCCATCCCTTTGGGCGACCAGCCAATCCCACGAATCACCGCACCCATCCGCGACTTTGTACTGCCGTGGTTTCTCATGGGTCATTTGAGTGCGAAGGCCACGTGGCCTACAGGCATGATGGGGCTCGACCACTACGAAGCCGGCCACGAGTGGGATGCATGGAACCTCGGAGAGCGCATGGGGCTCAACGGACTTGCGAGCCTTGCTCCGCTTCTTGCTCTTTGGATCGTCGCTTTTGGATTCATCGCGTGGATGCTGCGCGACATCCATCGGGCCAAGCCGGAGGACGAGTCAGGTCTTGCGTGACCTTTCGCGCCACGACTCGAAGCCCCAGAGGCCGACCCCGACAATCACATACGCGTAGTAGAGAATTCGATACGTAAGACAAACCGCCAGTGCGATCGCGGGTGACAGGCCAGCCTTGTCAAGAAAGTAAACATACGCCGCATCACCCGTTCCCCATCCTTGTGGAAGACCTGGCAATGCTGTCACAACCATTCCCATCGCCGAACCCGCAAAGACCCAACCCTCATGCGTCGGTGCACCATCAAGAGCACTCACGATCCATCGAATCAGAAGGAGCTGCGACGCGCTGACTATTGCGCTCCAGGCCGTTGCGCGGAGCAGGTGCCCGGGAGCGCTCGGCTCTTGGAAGTACGTCACGATCGGGCCAAGCGTTTTTTCGAGTCGCCCAAGTGAACGTGGTGAACGTGAAAGCGCAATCCTTCGCAATAGGGCGAGAAGTGCAAACACGCTTAGCGGAAGCGCTGCGAGGAACAG
>JAHFDX010000374.1 GCA_023248785.1 Myxococcales bacterium | reverse complement strand
TCAACGATCGGCGAAGTACTACGGCATCACCTCACATCAGAGCCCCCGGATCTGCGCACCATCGACGGGGCAGTGCCCCAAGCGTTGAACGATATCGTTCAACGTCTACTTCGTAAGGATCCGCGTGACCGCTACCAATCAGCCGAAGGAGCTCTGCACGATGTTGAGCGCGTGATCGAGGCAATGGCCCGAGGCGATTCAAACCCGCGTGTGGTGGTTGGTTCGCAAGATCGCCGGCGAATGCTCACCGAACCAACATTCGTCGGACGCGCCATGGAGCTCGAATCGCTTCAGCGGCACTTTCAGCAAGCTGCCGCGGGTCACGGCGGCCTCGTACTGCTCGAGGGAGAATCAGGCGGGGGAAAGACCAGAGCTCTCGGAGAACTTGGTACTCGCTGCGCTCATGGAATGACGCGCACGCTTCGTGGAAAGGGCGTGGCCGATGTTGGGCAGCGTCCGTTCCAAGTTCTTGTTGGCGTGGCGGAGGATATTGCGGCGATTGCACGAGGCGAGCCATCCTTTCTTGGCGAGATACGACAGCATGTTGTTCATCAGGAGGATGTACTCGGTGCAGCCATCCCCGAGCTCCGTGAGTTCTTCGACGGCGCCGGGCCGTCCTCAAGTCCGGAAGCATTTGGCGAGGTTCGTGCGATCACAGCCCTCGTGAGTTTGCTTGCCTCGCTGGGCCATGCGGAGAGACCTGCGCTCGTACTCCTCGACGATTGCCAATGGGCCGACGCCTCGACTTACATGCTTCTTCGATATTGGGCACGCTACTGCGCGCGCGCCAATGATCCGGTGCATGTGCTTGTTGTGGCGGCTTTCCGGTCTGAAGAGATCGATAGCGCGCACGCGCTTCGTCAAATCGACGCACCAATCGTCGAGCTTCGACCCCTCCCCGCCAACGAGACCGAGCAACTTGTGAGCTCGATGGCGGGCGAACTGCCGAAAGCGGCGCTTGAGGTGATTACGCGTCTTGGTGAAGGCAGCCCATTCATGGCCGCTGCAATCTTGCGAGGGCTCGTCGAGTCGGGCGCGCTTCGTTCCGATGGTGATGGTTGGAGCTGCGATCGAGGCGCGCTCGAGGCAGCATCGTCGTCGCGTCGAGCCGCCGCGTTTCTTGCACGGCGCTTTTCGATTCTGCCGCCAAAGACACTGACGTTACTTTCCGTGGGCGCCGTGCTCGGGCGGGAGTTTGACGTCGATCTTGCGATGACATTATCCAAGCTCTCTCCTGAAGATTCCTTAACGGCCATCGACGAGGCACGCAGGCGTCATTTGATTTGGATGCGCCCTCACGGAGCACGCGCCGTCTTTTTTCACGACAAACTCAGAGAAACGTTGCTTCGCGAGCTTTCGACCGATGAACACCGACGGCTCCATTTGGAGGCCGCTCTGCGGCTCGAGACGTCGAACCCGAGCACCACATACGACATTGCGTACCACTTCGATGCTGCGGGCGCTCCCGAGCGAGCTCTTCCGTATGCACTCCGTGGAGGGGATCAAGCCCGAGCGGGTCACGCGCTCGAGATCGCCGAACAGCAGTACCGCATCGCGATGCGCGGGGCAAAGGCCGACGATCGCAAAACCCGTTTTTGTATCGCCGAAGGTTTGGGCGACATTCTCATGCTGCGGGGTCGATACGAACCGGCAAAAGAGCAGTTTCTGGCTGCCGAGGAACTTGCGGACGGCAACGATGCGCTTGCCCGCCTTGCGGGAAAACTCGGTGAGCTCGCCTTCAAACAAGGCAATGTCGCGGAAGCGAGTACAGCCATTGAGCGTGGTCTGGTTATGATGGGGCGCATCGTGCCGCGCTCGAGCGTTGCGATGGCAATGTTTTGCGTCTGGGAGATTTTCGTGCAGATGCTGCACACGCTCCTTCCCCGCCTCTTTCTCGGACGCCTACCCATGACCGCCTCCGCACAAGACATGCGAGCGCTCCCCCTCTACAGTCGTCTTGCATATGCGTATTGGTTTGAGCGCGGCAAGGTGGCGTGCTTATGGACCCATCTTCGCGGCATGAATCTCGCCGAACGTTACCCACCGACAAAGGAGCTCGCACAGTCCTACTCGGAACATTCGCCCGTCATGACGACAGTCGTTATGTTTGCGCGCGGGATTCGATACGCGGAGCGCTCCTTCGCCATTCGTACCCAACTCGGTGACGAATGGGGCCAAGGGCAAGCACGCTCGTTCCACGGAATCGCGCTCTACAGTGCCTCACGATTTGAGGAATGCGTCGAGAAGCTGAACGAGGCCTTACCTCTTCTTGAGCGCACGGGTGATCGGTGGGAGGTCCACACCGCGCAATGGCACATCGCGTACTGCTATTACAGACTCGGCCGGTTGCGAGAGGCCCTGGAAATCGCACGCCAAGTGCGTGAAACTGGAGCTGAAATTGGAGACGCGCACGCGGAGGCGATCAGCCTTTCGGTTTGGAGCAAGGCGTCGGGAGGGAACATCCCACAGGCCCTTGTCGAGCAGGATCTCGGTCGGGTTGGCAAAGGCGACGCACACACGAGTGCAGAGACGTTGCAGGCAGACGCTATTCGACTGCTTCGCGAGGGCTCCGCCGTGCGCGCAGCGATACAACTTGAACGCGCGCATCAGATCGTAGAAAAGGCCGGCCTTAGGCAAGAATACGTCACACCCATTTTGCCTTGGATGGCAAGCGCGCTTCGGGTGGAGCTCGAGACTATGCCTCTGTACGATCCTGCCCTTCGCAAAGAGAAGCTTCAGAGAGCGCTATCATGGAGTCACCGTGCTGTCAGAGCAGCCCGCGCGTACCAAAACAATTTACCGCACGCGCTTCGAGAACACGGCCTCCTGCTCGCGATGGCGGGACGGCATGATGCGGCGCGAGAGGCGCTCAGCGGAAGCATCACAGTTGCAGAACGCTTTCAGATGAAGCATGAGCTGTCGTGCACCCTTCTCGCACGAGGCCGTGTGGCGTCGGTCATGGGTTGGCAAACAGCTGACGAAGACCTTGCACGCGGAACGGAGATTCAACGCGCCATCGAAAGTGAGTTGACCGTTGAAGTTCCGTCGCGTCCGTCCATTGTCACGCTGTCGCTCGTCGATCGGTTCGAAGCGCTCCTGCAATCGGGTCGCGATCTGGCCGGTGCGCTTTCACGGGAGGCCGTGTTTCAGGCGCTTCGTGAAGCTGGAACGAACCTACTTCGCGCCGATCAAGCGACGTTGATCGAGATCATTCCGCACGACGACCGGATGGAATTTTACAGCGCGGATCGCGTCACCTTTAGCGCAACCGTTGTAAAGCGTGCTCTGTCCGAAAGACGGCCCGTAACCCTCGTCGACGCACACGCCGGGCCTTCCGACAGCATCGTGTTGTCCGGATCGCGGTCGGTCCTCTGCGTACCTATTTTTCGCCGCGGAACCCCTGCAGCATGCCTTTACGTTGTCCACTCACAAATTGGGCAACTGTTTGGTGCGCTCGAAGAACGACTCGCAGAGTTCATCGCGGCGCTCGGGGGAGCGGCCCTTGAGAGCGCAGAAAGTTTTTCACGAGAGCAGGCGTTATCGGAAGAGCGTGCTCGCCTTTACGGGGAAGCCCAATCCGCCGTTCGCGCACGCGAAGAATTCCTATCGATTGCCTCGCATGAACTTCGCACGCCACTCACGCCTCTTCTTCTACAGCTTGAGAGCCTCGAGCGTGTCATCGAACAGCGAGGCAGTCCGGAAAAACGCGTCATCGACAAGGTGCGCGTCATGAATCGGCAGACGCAACGCCTCGCCCAACTCATTAACAATCTTCTCGACGTTTCGCGCATCTCAGCAGGACGCCTTGATCTCAACCCCGAATCTCTTAGTGCGGCGGAGTTGGTGAATGACGTCGTTGAACGTTTCGGAAGCGAAGCGAGCGCCGCAGGCTCTTCGATTCGGGTACACGTCGCCGAGGACACCACGGCGCAATGGGATCGCCTGCGCATCGAACAAGTTCTGAGTAATCTCTTGTCGAATGCCATCAAGTACGGCAACGGAGGGACGATCGACATCCACGTCGGCCGTTTACGAGACCACGTATTGATCTCCGTTCGCGATCGTGGTGTTGGCATCAACCCGACGGAACTACCCCGACTCTTTCGTCGGTTTGAGCGAGCCCGCAACGTTCAAAACTACGGGGGCCTGGGCCTCGGCCTCTATATCTCGCGTCAAATTGTGGATGCGCATGGAGGAACTATCGACGTTGGAAATGTATCCGACGGCGGCGCGATCTTCACAGTCGACTTACCTCTGCAAGCTCGGAAAGAGCGGCCGTCAAGCACAGCGAGCGCTCATGGAACAGCGAACGCCTGAGAACCCGAATCCAGGTGCCGAGGGAAATTGATCTCGCAGCCCCTTGTGCTCGTAATCGACGACGATGCAGACATTCGGTTGTCCATCGCAGACGCCCTTTGCGAATCGGACTACCGAGTTGAGGAAGCCAGCCATGGAGCCAGCGCGCTTGCACTATTGCGTTCGGGACTCCGGCCGTCGCTCATCCTTCTCGATCTCATGATGCCCGTCATGGGAGGCGAAGAGTTCCGTGAACACCAAATGCGCGATCCGGTGCTTGCCGCCATTCCCGTGGTTGTACTCACCGCCGGAGGGCCCATCGTTCCGATTCTCGACGGTGTTTCTGGATGGCTTGTGAAACCAATTCACTTGAGCGATTTACTCAGCGTTGTGAAAGCGTCCGTCAGCCCTCAGTCGACCTCATGAGCGGC
>JAHFDX010000373.1 GCA_023248785.1 Myxococcales bacterium | reverse complement strand
CTCTGCGAAGCCGTGAGCCCGGCACAACGTCATCAATGACGAGTTCGTTCGCGAGCTTCATGAGATCAACATCGGCGCGGTACTCGTCTCGGAGCTTTGCAACATACTCATCGCGCTCGGGTCCTTTGGGCACTTCTTGAATCTTGTTGTAGTAAACCGCGTTGACGGCCGCTTGCGGACCCATCACGGCAATCGATGCGCTCGGAAGCGCAAGGCACGCGTCAGGTTCGAACGCGGGACCGCACATTGCGTAGAGGCCTGCGCCGTAGGCCTTGCGAACGATGACGGAGATCTTTGGCACGGTGGCTTCGCTCACGGCGGCAATCATCTTGGCGCCTGCGCGGATGATGCCTTGGCGTTCGACCTTGGTTCCAATCATGAATCCAGGGACGTCCGCGAGGTAGAGAAGGGGAATGTTGAACGCGTCGCATAGCCAAATGAAGCGCGCGGCCTTGTCCGCCGAGTCGACGAACAGCACGCCGCCAAGCCATTTGGGCTGATTGGCAACGATGCCGACGACTCGCCCGTCGATGCGCGCGAAACCTGTGAGCATTTCCTTGGCAAAGTTCTTTTTTATTTCGAGCCAGCTGCCTTCGTCGATGAGCTCACCGATGACGCTCATCATGTCGAACGGTTTGTTCTCGTCGGCCGGAATGATCTCTTCGATCGACTTGCCACTCGACTTCGGCGCTTTCGCTTCACGACGGGGAGGAAGCGACATCCAGTTTTCTGGCATGCACGCGAGGTAGTTCTTGCAAAAATCGATGGCCTCTTGTTCTGTTTTGCACAGCACATCGCCGCAGCCCGAAACCGAGCAGTGCATTTTCGCACCGCCCATCTCCTCGAGCGTGACCTTCTCGCCAATCACCATCTCGGCCATGCGGGGTGAACCGAGGTACATACTCGCGTTGCCGTCGACCATGACGACCACATCGCAGAACGCAGGAATGTAGGCGCCGCCTGCCGCGCTTGGGCCGAAAAGCAAACACACCTGCGGCACTTGGCCGCTCATCTGCACTTGGTTGTAGAAGATGCGGCCTGCTCCGCGTCGGCCTGGAAACATTTGGATCTGATCGGTGATGCGAGCGCCTGCCGAGTCGACGAGGTAGAGCATCGGAATGCGAAGACGCGCCGCGACCTCTTGGATGCGCAGAATTTTTTCGACGGTGCGCCATCCCCACGAGCCAGCTTTGATGGTCGAGTCGTTGGCCATGATGGCAACCGTGCGCCCGTCGATCTTGGCAGTGCCCGTGATCACTCCGTCGGCCGGAAGGTCGGATTCGAGGTTGTTCGCCAGGGCGCCGTCCTCCACAAAGGAGCTTGAATCAATGAGCCTTGCGATGCGCTCGCGCGCAAAGAGCTTTCCCGTTTCGGCGTTCTTCTGGTGATACTTGCCCGCTCCGCCCTTTTCGACCCGTGAGAGCGTTTCGCACAGCTTCTTTTCCAGCGACATGAACGACTTCTATCGCGAGGGCGCACGAGGGGCAAAGGGTTACGGGCTTGCGCCACGCGATAGGACCATTATAATGACCATAAATGTGGACAGTTAAACTCTCCAGGCAAGCTGCAGAGTTTCTCGGTTCGCTGACGGGCAAACAACGATGTCAGCTCGAGCTAGCCCTCCAGCTCCTCAGCGAAGACCCTCGCCAAGGAAAGGCACTTAAGGGTGAACTCAAAGGGTTTTGGTCGTGGCGCGTGGGGATTTATCGAATCATCTACGCGATCGACTCGCGTGAAGTCACCGTTGAGGTTCTACGTATTCAGCATCGCAAAGAAGTGTACGAGCGTTTACGAGGGAAGTAATGGCACAGCTCATTTCGATTACCGAGGCAAAGCAAAGGCTGCTCGAACTCGCACGACGTAACGAGGATCTCGGCGAGACGTTTGTCATTCTGCGCGACGCGCGGCCGGTGAGCGCACTTCTTCCTTTTGATGAGTACGAAGCGCTTCTCGAAACGCTAGATATTCTAGAAACGGAGCCAGACATCGCGAAGAAACTACATGCCGCGCAGAAGGCTATGGCGAAGGGCGAATACACGATCTGGCTTCCCGAAAAGAACGCGACCAAAGAACCAAAGCGATCAACGCGTGGGCGCAAGCACGCGCGTCGAAAAGCTTAGACCCCCCGAAACGCCGGTTTTCGCTTCTCTGCAAATGCAGCCAGTGCCTCTCTACGGTCGTCGCTCACAAGCACCTTGTCGTAGCTTACCTTCTCAAGCTCAAGGCCCAGCTCCAGCGTTGCATCGTACGAACGATCGATCGCTTCAAGCGCTGCGGCTTGCGCAAGGGGTGCACCATTCGCGATGGGCTCCAGCCACGATATGGCATCGTCCACCACATCGATCCCTGCTGGCGTTACCCGATTTACGAGGCCCCACAAAAGCGCCTCTGTGGCTGTGAGGCGCCTTGCCAGCAAAATCATCTCCTTCGCGCGTGCTTCACCTACAACTCTCGGCAACCGTTGCGTCCCGCCGGCGCCCGGAATGATCCCAAGTGACGTTTCTGGTAGCCCGAGCAGCGCATGCTCGGCCGCGATGCGAAGATCGCACATCAGGGCGAGCTCGAGACCTCCGCCAAGAGCGACACCGTTAATCGCTGCGACGACCGGCTTTGAGCATCGATCAAGCGCACCAAGTTCCGAACGATACAAATCGACCTGAACGCGGATGTCGTTCTCGCTCATCCCTTGGCGTTCCTTCAGGTCTGCGCCAGCACAAAACGACTTTGTTCCTTGTCCTGTTACAATGATGCATCGAACATCTGGATCGCGTGAGATGTCGCGGGCGAGCTTGCCGAGGGCGAGGATTGTGTCGCGCGACAGGCTGTTCATCCGATCGGGACGGGCGATACTCCAGATCGCAATTCTTCCACGGCGCTCGACAGAAATGGGATCGCTCATCGCTTGTTTCGCTTTCCTTTGAGGACAGGCTTGGCTTTCTTTGCGGGCGCCTTCTTTGCGGGCTCTGCGGGTGCAACGCGCGCCTCGAGTTTTGCGAGGCGCGATTTGAGTTCAAGTTGTTCGTGGTGCAGGCGCTCGAGTTCATCTTTCGTGGTTGCGTCGACCCGCTTGTCGCGAAGCTCGGCAAGCGCTTCGCGAATTCGCCTTCGAACGCGAGGATCAAGATCGCGATCCAAGCGGTTTCGAAGAGCGTCGCGTGCCTTTGCGTCCCCCATTTCCGAAAGGGCACGAACGACGTCCATGCGCAGTATTGGATCTGCGTCATCGAGCAAGTCTTCGAGCAGTTCACGGTGCTTGCGATCGGCTACGAGTTTCGGCAACGCCGCAATGGCTGCTCTGCGTATCCGTGTTGGATGCCCATATCGCGTGCGCGCCGTTAGATGAGGCAGTGCGCGTTCGTCGCGCAAAGCAGCAAGGCCGTCAATGGCACCTACGCTCACAATGTTGGCCCACGATGGGCGATCGAGCAGATCCACTAACACCTCGAGCGCGGCCGGTTGGCGGGTACGGCCGATGGATCGCGCGGCGTCGCTTTCAACCACGTAGCTTTCGTCGCTCAACGAAAGTGGCCTCGTTGTTTCGAACGCCGCTGCTGTTTTGTATTCGCCGAGCGCGTTTACGGCCGCGCGCCGAACCTTTGGATGGGTGATGCGCTCGGCCCCCGAAACGGCTCGGCACAACAAATCGTAACATTCTCCGGTACGTATCTCTCCAAGCGCAGTCGCTGCCTCTGCGCGCGTGCCCCAAAACTCCTCTGCGCGGAAGAGCGTGTCGCCTAACGCGGTAATGGTCACCGCGTCGTTCGCTCGTGCCAGTGCGCGCGCAGCGAGCCAACGTCCGCGTGCGGACAAGGCGCCCGCGAGTTGATTGCGAAGCATGTCGTTCGGGGCGCGCAGATCAATCGAGCCCAAAATTCGCATCTCGGGGTCAACCACCACAAACGCCGGCCGTTTTGGCGACGGCAGCGCAAAGGATCCATGCCGGTCGCGAACAACAAGGCGCTCTCGTTGTGCGATACCATCTTCATCAACAAGATCGAGTACGAGTGGAACTTCGAATGCGTTCGGCACCTCGTCACCGGTCGAGTGTGTTTGTTTGACCGTGATGTCGAGAACTCCGCGATCCCAACCGAGCGATACGTCGAGCTCTGGGTGACCGGGAGTGTAGACCGCTTGCTCGAAGAATTTGCCGAGCGATCTCCCCGACACGCCCTCAAACGCGCGCCACAAGTCACGCGTTTCTACGATGCCCTTTTCGTGTTTCGTGAGATACGAATGCACTCCGCGCCAGAAGAGCTCATCGCCCAGTTCCACGCGAAGCGTATGGAGCACGAGGCCGCCCTTTTCGTAAAGATGGCGATCAAACAGATCGAGCGGCGCATCGTAGTCGTTGCACACAATCGGGCGCCGATAGCGACCTGAGGCTTCCGACACGTACGACTCGAGATCGGTGCGCAATCCATATTCGTATTCGTCACGCCCCTGGTGGTGTTCGCGCCACACGTGTTCGAAGTACGTTGCAAATCCTTCGTTGAGCCAACCCTCTGACCAGTCTCGGCATGTGACATAGTCGCCGAACCACTGGTGCGCGAGTTCGTGTGCGATCAAATCGTCGGACGAAATGTCGATGGCTGCACGCTCGTCGAGTAAAACGTGTTCGTACATCGTGGTCGCGGTCGTATTTTCCATGCCTCCAAAGAAAAAATCAGAGACAACAATTTGCGCGTACTTGCTCCACGGATAGTTCACGCCTGTGCGCTTGCTAAAGAGGCGA
>JAHFDX010000372.1 GCA_023248785.1 Myxococcales bacterium | reverse complement strand
AGGGCGCGTCCCCGAGCTGTCGGAATAACACGCGGAGAGTAGGCCGGCAGCGAGGCCGAGCCCGAGCGAACACACGGGCCGCAAAAGCATGAGCTGGCGCAGCCTAGCGGAAAACGACCCCGGGCGTAATCAGGAATAGCGGCCGCCTTAGCCTACGGATTACTCCTCGCCGAGAAGGTCAATCACAACGACTCCGCGACCGGCATCCTCGGGTTCTTGGGCACGGGGAGCCGGCTTGCTGCGCTCAAGGGGCAACTCCAAGCACGGCTGCTCGCGTTTTGCCTCTTCTTGTTCACGCCTTCGTATCTGCTCGATGATAAACGGAGGAAGCATCGGAAACCTCCGGAAACCCCAACCGTGCAGCCCACTTCAATCCGGGTGACGCCCGGGTCGACAATCAAAACGTAGCAAGAGGGCTTTTTCGGTCAAGTCTTTGCCGTAGTCTGTAACGCATTGGATTGGCCTGGAAGAAAGTAGTGCAAGTAAGAGAGTGGCTATTTTTAGCTGCGATGAGCTTGGTTAGCCCAAGCGTCCTCGCGGATGAGTCACCATTTCAGCGCTCGACGTGGGAGGGATTAAGCGAGTTTGTTGACCTTGCTCGATCCGAACTGGGTTCTGCGCGTCTCATTCTGAACGAACGGATCGCCTACGACGAACTGAAGCCGGAAGACGCGGTCCTGCTGATTCACCCCGAAGGAACGCTCGACTCAGAGAATTTAGCCCGTTTTATGCGGGACGGCGGGCGAGTTCTCCTGTTCGATGACTACGGCGATGGGGATGAATTGCTCGGCTACTTTGGCATCCAACGTGTGCCTCTCCCCGACCACCCCGCCGACCAACTCAGGCACAATCCGGCGCTTCCACTCGCGCAACCCTCGAGCATGCACGTTGTGACCGAGAACGTTCAGAAGGTAGCGCTGAACCACGCTTCCGGTGTGCACCACTCGGGTTTGTCGCCGCTTTTGCATGTTCAGAATGGGGGGGGCGGTCCCGACGTGCAAGTGGCACTCGCAGGAGCTGTGGAGCGGGGGCGATTGCTCGTAGTTGGTGACTCATCATTCATTATTAACGACATGCTGCGTTATCGGGGCAACCGAGCCTTTGCGCGAGGATGTGTGAAGTATGCCGTCGACGATGACACGTGGGGACCGCGCCGAGGACGCCTCTTCGTAACGTACGGACCACTGGTGCAGCGGGGAAGCTATCGCACAGCAACGCCTTGGCTCGATGAAGTTCGTCACGCTATGGTCCAATCGCTTAGCGACGCCAAGAAGCACGGTTTGTCCGACACGATGGCCTACATCCTCTCCGTGATTACCAGCGCAAGCATCGTCGCGTGGCTAACGTTTCGCGTCGCGCGACGCTACCGTCCGAGGACACCCTCGTATGCTCGACCCATCCCACTCGAAGACCAAGGGGGCGTAGCCGGTCGTGCGGCACTCGCAAGCGAATCACGTACGCTTGCGCTGCTCGACGTGAAGGCGGCGGTGCATGAATCACTCCTCGCGGCATTGCCTCTCGAAGAGCAAGTGGACGACGCATCCCTAGCAACAAGGGCCGTACGCGCAGGGATTTTACCCGCCGAAATGGTTCCCCGCCTCGAACATTTACTACGTCAACTGGCAACCACCGAGGTCGCATCGCCCGATGTGCCGCTGAAAGCGACTTTTCGAAGCCCCGACGTTGTACAACTTGCAAAGGAAGCTGACTCCATTCTCACGGCATGTTCATGGCCAGGGAGACCCGCAAGGTGACTGTTCCAACGGCTCACGACGTGGAAAATGCGCAGCGCTTGATCGAACGAGTGCGTGCCGAAGTGGCGCGCGTGTATTCGGGATCTCCAAATCCGCTTGAGCGAATGATGGTGGCGCTACTGGCAAAAGGACACGCGCTTTTGGAGGGCGTTCCCGGAGTCGCAAAGACAACGCTCGTAAAAACGTTCGCGACCGTGCTGGGTTGTACGACCAAGCGTGTGCAATTCACGGCCGATCTTTTGCCGTCAGACATCACAGGCACATTCGTTTATTCGCCGCGCGATGGGAGCTTTCAGTTTCGCGCAGGGCCCGTGTTTGCGAACGTAGTTTTGGCAGACGAGATCAACCGCGCGCCCGCCAAAACGCAGGCAGCGTTGCTCGAAGCCATGCAGGAGCGCCAGGTCACCGCGGAAGGACAGCGGTTCGAATTGCCAACGCCCTTTTTTGTTCTGGCGACGGAAAATCCGATCGACTTCGAGGGAACCTACCCCCTGCCCGAAGCGCAAATTGATCGATTCTTGGTACGAATTACCATGGGGTATCCGTCGCCAAGCGAAGAGGTTGTGATGCTCCGCACTCATGCAGTGCATCCGCCGACCGTTACACCCCAACTCGACGCGGAAGGTGTGTTTCGCTTGCAGGAAATTACGTCGAGCATCCACGTTGAAGAAGACGTGCTGGTTTACGCCGTCAATATCGCAACGGCAACGCGAACAGACTCACGTGTGGCGCTCGGCGCGAGTCCACGGGCCACGCTCTCGTTGGTGCAAGCCTCCAAAGCATTCGCGCTCATGCACGGGCGCTCGTATGTCGTGCCAGACGATGTTCGCCATCTTGCCCCCGATGTACTGGCGCACCGTTTGGTCCTTTCGGGGGACTACGAACGCAACGAGAGCTCACGGGTTCGCATCGTTGACGAGGTCTTGCAGCGCGTAACGTTCCGCCGTGGCGCGCGAGGGTAGCGCGTGCGAATTTACGCGACCGTTCCCGCCTTTCATGTCGTTCTTGCAAGCGCGTCCCTACTCGCTTTGGGACTTGCCACACGCGCGGCGCCCATCATCGCCGTTGCCACCGCCATGATGACGGCGGTGGCAGCAGCGCGTGCGCTGTCGTTTATGACGGTGGCCCAGGTACGCGCTCGAGGCTTTGAAATGACGTGGGCCACGCGCCTACGGGTCATTCGTCTGGGACGCGGTCAGGGAACATCGATCGACGCGGCAATTTGGAACAAGAGTGATTATGAATTGAAGGCAGTGCAGATTCGCGTGCTCGCCTCGTCGATGATCCGTGTTCACATTGAGCCCAAAGAAGTCACGATCGGCCCTCGTTCATGTGCCAAGGTTACTCTTCGCGTCGAGGCATTGCGCGTGGGGCGTTGGGGCATTCATGGCCTCAACTTCGAGGCACGCGATCGCATGGCCGGCGGCGACGGCCTTTTTGAAATTCCTCTTCTGTTCGCCAATCCGCTCGGTGTGGAAGTTGTGCCGCCTGCCCTCAAAGCTCTGGTCGATTCACCCAGAGGTGGACGTTCACGCCGATTTGATGCCGCTACACAAACTGTCCCGCGACCAGGCGAGAGTTTTTCCGTCCGTGAACTGCGCGACTATGTCGCGGGTGATTCGCTTCGCAAGGTCGCGTGGAAAGCCAGCGCGCGCCATCACAGGCTCCTCGTTCGAGAGATGGAGCGCGAAGAAAATGAAACGCACCTGATTCTGGTCGACGCTTCAACTGACCTATGGGCCGGTCCAGTCGGAAAGGCTCCACTCGACCATGCGATCGACGAGGCTGCACGGAACGCGCGTGCCTTGCTCGGGAGAGGTCACGCCGTCGGCGTTATTGTATTTGGTTCCAAGCTCCTTTCGTGGGTCGACCCCGACCGCGGCTCCCAACACGCCAGTCGAATCGAGATTGCGCTCACGACGGCGGCACGTTTAGCAACCGAAGAACGATGCGGCCTCGAACCCCATGCGCTCGCTCAACGCGTATATGAACACGCGCGCACTCTGGATTTTGGAAGGAGCGTGACCGAGAAACCTGACCTTGCCCGTGTCGCAAGCCTCGCTCGCGCGCTCATGTCACGAGCACCATTTGTAAGTTATGAGGTAACGAATTCATCCGACGACGTCGAGATCTTGCGGGCCTACACGGAAGCGTTCGGCATTGAAGTGCCTGCGCGGACCGATTCGGAGATGAAAAAGAGTGAACTGCTCCTCGCGGCTCTTTTGCATACCCTCCACGAGCGCTGTCCAAAAGTCGACAACGTACACATTGTCGGCCCCGCAAGCGCGTGGTCCGCCACGCTTCGCGATGCCATCGTGTACGCACGTTCGCGGCGCCTTCACATCACGTGGACACTTCCCTTGCTCGCGCCAAGCCTGGGCATCGAAACCCAGGCATCCCCTCTCACACGCGCCGCACATCAAGCCATACTTTGGCGAACCCGTGCATCGGAGATCCGCAATGCGCGTGCGCTCCGATCCATGGGTGTCCGCGTTAAGCGAATGGCTTCTCCCGAACCACATCCTCATGGATAACCCCCGCTCGATCCTTCAGGCGCGCGGCCTCGTGCCCAAGAAGAGCTTCGGGCAGAATTTTCTGTGCGACCCTAACATCGTGGAAAAAATCGCTGACCTTTGCACACGAGGCCTGCCCTCCCCCATCACGGTTGTCGAACTCGGTGCCGGAACGGGTGCTTTGACGCACGTGCTTGCAACGAAGGCCGACATCATCCACGCTGTTGAGCGCGATCGCGATCTTGTCCCGGTTCTGCACGAAGCGCTCCGCAATCGGACAGGTGTCGTGATCCTCGAGGACGACGCTCAGAAGGTCGACTTTTCTCGGCTGGTCTCGCCCCAAGGAAAAAACGTACTTGCTGGCAACTTGCCCTACCAGTTGACTGGCAGGCTCATTCAACGCGCGGTTCAAGAGGCACCACTTTTCGACCGCGTTGTGTTCATGGTGCAGCTCGAAGTTGCGGAGCGGCTTTCGGCATCTCCCGCAACG
>JAHFDX010000371.1:675-4759 GCA_023248785.1 Myxococcales bacterium | reverse complement strand
AAAGATGGAATCGCGCCAGTCGAACGGACGTTCGGGTCGCCCTTGAAGGCTTGCAACCACGTTGTCGGCAACCTGCGCCGCCATGGGCATCGCAGTTTTGCATCCAGATACGATGGGAGATCCGATCGTCTTGGTCAGCGCGGCAAGATCGCCCGCGACATAGATGTTCGAATGACCGACCGCGCGAAGCATCGAATCAACCAAAGCCTGCCCCACGTTGTTGATCGCAAGACCCGATGCGCGAGCAAGGTTCGACGGACGAAAGCCTGTGGTGATGAGCGTAAGAGTTGACGGAAGAGATCCCTTGTCGGTTAGAACAATCCCCTCCGTGATCTGTAGAACCCGCTCGCCTTCGCGTATGGCGACACCCAAGCGTTCCAAGCTTCGCTTAAGGTACCGGTACGTCGGCTCATTGAGGCGTTCGCCTACCGCACCGTTCGTCACAATGGATACACGCAGGGCAGGAAACACCTCCGCGATTTCCGTCGCGGCTTCGACGCCCGTAAGACCACCTCCGATGATCACCACGTGCTCGTCGTTACGGGTACACAAGTCGACCATCCGACTATGCAGCGCTGCCGTGGATGACGTTTCGAGCACGTGCGCGTGCTCTGCCGCACCGGGAATCGTCGAGGACCCAATCGAACTCCCGGAAGCGATCACAATTCGATCAAATGAGTGCGCTTTTCCCTCGTCACATAGCACACTGCATGTTTGGGCATCCACGCGCGTTGCGAGTGCCTTCACATGCTTAATCGGTCGTGATCGGAAAAGTTCATTCAAGGAATGTCCGATCGATGCATTTCGGGTCATGGCTTCATGCAGCCGAATGCGTTCGATGAGTTGCTCGTTTGGCGCAATCACGCTCACCTCGCAAAGGTCGCCGAGCTTGCGTGCAATGCGAAGTGCGGCAGTCACGCCCGCATACCCCGCGCCGACAATACCAATGCGATAGGTCATCCTCATAAAGGATGTAGGGCGAAGCTCACATCCGTCGAGCTCTTTCGGCTCCGGCGTTCACCGACGAAGAATGGGCTCCACCTCTTGGTAGATGCGCTTTCGCCACTGCGCGAGCATGGACTCGCCGCTCATGAGATTCGCCGTCTCTGCAAGAACTTCAGCGAGCGGCGAGAGGACCACGTACGGATCGTAGGCACACGCTTTCGCGACGATGCCAGGCCCGACCCAACCAGCCATAAAATCCGTCTCTCCGTCTGCGAGGGCGCGCACAGCTGCATTGGCGAGGCGCGCACCGAGGAGGCGATCGAAGGCCGTCGGCGCCCCACCGCGCACAACATGGCCAAGAACCGTGATGCGCGTATCAACCCCGGGATAGAGTTTCGATGCGCGGACCTCCACCAACTCCTTGATACGCGTGATGTCAACCTTGACACCTTCGCTCTTGATCACAAGCACCCGGTGCTTGTCACTTCCCTTTCCGTACGCGCGATCCATCGCCGCAAGAACTTGCTCAACAATCTCGCCCTCGCCCTTTCCCACTTCGGGAACAAGCACCACATCCGCACCTGCCGCAACGCCCGCCGTCATCGCAAGGTAACCGCAGTCGCGCCCCATCACCTCGACGAGAAATGTGCGCTTGTGCGCGGCCGCGGTGTCGAAGATGCGATCACACGCTTCAACTACAGTGTTCATCGCCGTGTCCACGCCAATAGACATCGAGGTGCACGCCAGATCGTTATCGATCGATGCAGGTAGACCCGCCACGCGAAGCGTTCCTTGGGGAGTCTCGGCGCCAAGAAGTGCATGCGCTCCCGTGAGTGAACCGTTGCCTCCAATGACGATGAGGGCCGCAAACGCGTTCGCTGCAATCACTTCGCGCGCTTTCTTCTGCCCTTCGGGTGTCGCAAAGATCTTGCTGCGCGCGGTTCCAAGGAGCGTTCCACCACGGCGTGCGGCCTCGTCCAACGCGCGAAGATCGATCCGCTTTACGCGCCCTTCCAAGAGACCGGAAAAACCATCTTCGACGGCGAGCACCTCGAATCCGAGCTCCAGCCCCACACGCAACACTGCTCGCACGGCGGCGTTCATCCCGGGCGCGTCGCCTCCAGACGTCAGAACACCAAGCTTGCTACCCGAGCGCAGCTTCATGCAACCGATGTTACACCCAAGAAGTGTCGATCAAGGGTACGCGGTGTTCAGTGCAAACTTCATCGTGCCGTTTCCTTCAAGCCCCTGCTTTTTGTCCCGCTCTTGGAGCTCCAGGTTAATGGGCCCGTCCACGGAGAATGCAGCGAGATGGGCGTCCGAAAGGCGAGCGCGAAGCTTGCCCTTGAGCGGAACCTCCATCTTCATGAAACCGCCCACTCGCATCGTGACGGTCACATCGAAGATTCCCTGGTCGCCCTCCTTGCCAGCGAACAGAACTTTCGTTCCCGCGAAGGTTAGCTTGTTGTCGATTTTCTTGTCCTTGGGCTGCAACTCGCTCTCGATGGCACGGACCAACTCGGGAACTTCATCACCCTCTTTCAGCACTCGATCGCCAATCGCGGCGATGACTTCGTCGGGCTTGCCGAGAGTTCGATAGCGATTCTCGACTAACCTCGCTTCAGGCCCCGAAGCGGGCTTGTCCTTGCTGTTCAAGACGTTGATTTTTCCGTCCTTTGCGAGGACGACGTACGTCTTGCCTGCCACGGCGCTGCTCTTCGGCTTTGACGCTCGGGACCCTTCGGTCTTTGTTTTCACGTCCTCCGCGAACGTTACGCGCATCTTTGTGACCGCACCGTTACTGACCTCGAGAATTTCCTCTTCGCACTTTGTGGACTCTTGCTCGGCAAATTCGAAGGATTGTTTCTTCATCGAGATTTTGAGTTGCATCTCCGACTTTTCGTCTTGCGTTCTCTTGTCGCCGACGGTCGGGTCCTTCTTCGTAAACTTTGTACCGATCTCTTTCGGGACGGGCGCCGACACCAAAGATGACGAAGCGCTCGACGAAGCACCCGTTTTCCCAAGGTCTTCCTTCTTGCATCCGGAGAGCGCAATGAGCATGGCGATAGCCGCGGTACGTTCAATTCTCTTCATAACCACCGCGCATAGCACAGCGCATGCCTTGCGAAATCTCCTGCAATTGCTTCACCAATTGCGTGATGCGCGGGGAGGCGAGCTCCCAGATCGAGCGGCGTCATGGGGTGCGGCGCACCCAAGTCGCATTCGGACCCCGGCGACGCGGCCAGTTTCGGGCAACGAACGTCACGCCTCTTTGTTTGCGATAGGCCTTGCGATCGGCCGTGCAACGCGCAACGCGATCCCAAACCCAACCACCAAGAGCGATGCGGCGATGAGCACAGGCAGTCCTGGCCAGTGAACGGTTCGCCGTTCGTCAACCGCCCACGCGAACGTCATCGTGTAGAGACTCGGACCGATCATTCCCGTCAGGCCCATGATGCTTGAGTTTGCGCCTTGCAATTGCCCTTGCTCGGACGGGCCCACGTAGCGGGTCATCAACCCTTGAAGTCCAGGCAGCGTAAGTCCCATCAAGGCAATAAAAAAGGGCTGTCGGTGCGAGTCCGTAAATGACAAATCCGGTTGCTCCACCCACCAGCCCCACGAGCAAGGATCCGCGCTCACCGATTTTTTTGACGACACGCCCCACAAGCACAATTTGTACGAAGATGCTCCCGATTCCCGTGGCCATGAGCATGAGACCGACTTGTGCTGGCGTCCAACCGTAGCGATATCCCGTGTACAGCACGAAGATGGCTGGCAACACGTTGTGCGCCAATTGGTAAAGAAAGTTGATCGACGCAAGACGCAAGAGGCCAGGCTTCGAGAGAAACAATCGAAGCGAACCGAGCGGATTGGCTTTCGACCACATGAAAGTCTTCGCGCGGCGTTCGGGCGGGAGCGATTCTGGTAACACGAGGTAACCGTAGAACCAGTTGGCAAGTGCCAGCGCGCTCGCGACGTAGAACGGCAAGCGCAAGTTCACGGTGGCAAGCTGCCCGCCCAACGCAGGACCGATGACAAATCCGAAACCCCATGCGGCGCCCATCATTCCAAATGCGCGCGCACGTTTGTCTGGCGGCGTGATGTCGGCAACATAGGCCGACGCTGTGGAAAAGCTCGC
>JAHFDX010000371.1:0-665 GCA_023248785.1 Myxococcales bacterium | reverse complement strand
CGCCGCGGTGATGCCGTTAATGATCCGCCCCACGAAAAGCAAAGCGAGATTAGGTGCGAGCGCCATGAAGAGAAGATCGATGCCGAGACCCGCAATGGAGATCAAGAGCACGGGCCTTCGCCCATAACGATCGGAGATGAGCCCAATCACGGGTGAGCAAGCAAACTGCATGAGCGCCCACGCGGTCCCAAACAATCCGGTCCACCTGGATGCGGTCGAGTAGCTTCCACCGGCAAACTGGTAGACGAGGTTGGGCAGCACGGGGATCATGATCCCGAGCGTGATCACATCGAGCAGCGCCGTGACCCAGATGAAGCCAATGGCGGCCTTTCGCGTACCCTCTTGGAGCTCGATTGTGTCGCTCATTTCATCCAAGCCAAGCTCGCAGCATACCGCACTTAACACCGTTCACGCCGTACCCGTACTACGCAGTGGGAGGTCTTTCATGCCATCGCATTTTGTTGCAGCCATCCTTGCCTCATCCGTTGCTGCGTCGGCAGCCCCTACTCTGCCGCAACTCGTGGCGAATGGATCGACATTGATGACGTTCAACCGAGTCGTCCACCTCGGACAGCAAAAGAGCTATCACAGCCTCGCTGAGCTCGTGCATCCGGACGGCATGTCCGTGTACTACTCACCGAGCTCTCCCGAAGTGAAGTTCTCGC
>JAHFDX010000370.1:967-4761 GCA_023248785.1 Myxococcales bacterium | reverse complement strand
AATCTGTGGCGCGGATAAGCCGATGCTCACGCTCTCGGTCAGCTCGACATCGCAGGGCACGAAGACCTACAAAGACAGTTTCTACTCCTGCCAAAAGGACGGGACGTACGTCACCAACATCGACGGCGTCTTCAGCGCATTCAGCAAAGTGACAGGGCACTGACGAGCACTCCGGCCAACACCAAGGCCACGATTGCACAACCCCCCGCGACCCACTCGGCCGCGGGGGTCGTTCTATTTGGGTAGCGATTCGGAGTATCGTGTTCGCGATGACGCACATTGTGATCACCGGAGCTGCCGGAGCGCTCGGGTTGGCTGTAACTCGCCACCTCGCTCACTCGCAACGAACCTCAAACCCGATATTTTCGCTCTTAGATCGCCCGGCTGGGCGGGAACCGATGGCCGTGCTCGCGAAGGAGATCGCGCGTCGTGCCTCGGTGTGGACGCTTGATCTCGCGTCGCCAGCGGAATGGGAGCCGGTTGCATCCGCTCTGGTGAGCGCACACGGTCCTCCCACACACGTGGTGCTGACAGCGGGAGGATGGCAGGGTGGCGCTCCGGTTCATGCATCCAAGGATGCGAGGTCCTACCCGGCCATGATGGCAAGCAACGTGGATACGACCTACTACGCGCTTCAGACTCTCCTTCCGTCGATGGTCAAAGCTGGACGCGGAGCTATCGTGTTGATCGGGTCGCGCGCTGCCGTTCGACCCGAATCCAGTGCCGGCGCGGCTGCCTACGCAGCAAGCAAGAGCGCGGTGGTGGCGCTCGCTGAATCCGTTGCCCGCGAAGTGATCCACTTCGGCGTTCGTATCAACGCGGTGCTTCCGAGCACGCTGGATACACCGGCAAATCGCGCCGCAATGCCCGACGCAGATGCTACGCGCTGGGTATCTCTTTCGTCATGTGCCGGCGTTATCGATTTTTTGCTTTCAGATGAAGCGCGCGACATTTCGGGAGCGGCGCTGCCGCTGTATGGCCGCGCATAACTTCAACGCATCACCTCCAGCGCGTGCGTCAAGGCGTTCCCGTAAGTGCAATCGTCGGCAATGTTCCGCAGATCGGGATGGATCCGCCGCTTGCTTGCGCGACACTCAGCGTTGCGGTGGCCGTTGTCGTCTGCGGGACATAGAGGTTCAGAAGCCCCGTATCACTACCGCCTGAAGCCGCGAGGGTGGTGTCCGGCTTCATAGTGCTCGAAAATGCTGTGCTCCAATAGCTTCCCGACGACGCGTTGATGACGGAGACCGTGACGGATATGGCCTGGTCGCCAGAATTCGTGAGGACGTAGGAACCACTTGCAACGTGGCTGCGATTCATTGCGAGTGTTTCCGACGTTGGCGATGCGGTGATTTGCGCGCCCGTACGTTTTACGGAGAGCGCGACGGCCACCGATGAGATCGGGGCATACCCATAGATCGTCGACGTGTCGCTGCTGCTGCCAACTTCATTGGAGTTAACAACGACTGCTGCCGTTATGGATGCGCCGGCCGCGAGAGAGCCCGGCGCGTTCACGGAGTAGAAACCTTTTTGGTAGAACAGAGAGCCTCCGAGCCCGGCGTAGAAATTGGTGATCGTCGCGTTGCCGGTGTTCGTGACAGTCAGATTTTGCTGCCCGGCGCTTGCACCGCAGTTGATGCTCCCAAATTGAATGCTCGTGGTCGAGACGGTGAGCACACCCGCAAGTCCGGTACCGGAGAGCCCGAAGGTACTTGGCACCGCGCTGCAGAGAACCGTGTTTGTATCGGCGGACAAGGAAACCTTGGCTTCGTGCGCGCCTGACTTAGAGGGCGTAAACGTAAATGTCCCGCTGCCTCCCGTGGTGGCTACAGCGATCGAACTTGGACCCGTAAATCCACTGTTCGCGGTTGCGCTTACGTTCAGCGTCGCGCTCGAGTTTCCCACGTTCGTGAAACTGACTGCCTGCGTCGACGAGCCCGGCCACGCTGTGTCCGAAAAGGCGACTGAGCCCGTCCCCGTTCGCGCAAGAATCGCACCGCGCGAGCTGAGAGAAAGGGAGACATCGTGCGCTACGTCGCCTGAAATGTCGGTCTTGATCGTCATCTTCCCGGAGTACGACGTCACAGCCGCCAGCGTTGTTGGCACAGCGGGCGGCGTGACTACGACCGAAACTGACTTGCCGACACCGACAGCGGTGCCGCCTGGTGTCGCGTAACTGTAGCCCGATGGTACGGAAACACTTGAAATGTTGAATGAGGCCGTGCCGTCATTTTTGACCGTAACGGTTTGCGTACTCGCTTGTGTTCCGCAATTTGCATACCCGTTCTCACCAAACGAAACCGCCGCAGGCGAAACAGTGGCGGATCCTTTGGTGCCCTCCCCAGAGAACGAAATTGCACTCGGTAGGGGCGCACACATCGTTCCTGTTGTTTGGGTTGAGGATAATGAAACCGTACCCGATATATTTCCGGAGGCCGTCGGTTTGAACGTTGCCAAGATCGAGTTCGAGCCCCCACCCGCGAGACTGAACGACGACGGCGACAGAGCGACCGTCCCGTCGCTCGACGCAATCACTGCATTGGCCGCAAGGTTGCCCTCGTTGACCAAACTGAACGTTGCGGTCGACGATGAGCCGATCCCTACCTGACCAAAACTGATCGCGGTTGTTGGAACAAACTTCAAAATGGCTCCCTGCGCACTTTGGGAGAGAGTGATCGTGTGCGGTGCGTCTCCTGGGACGTCCGTCTTCACCGTCAGGACGTCGTTATAGCTACCCGGAACCGCTGAAGTCGGTGGAACGGCGCTTGGCGTGATCGTCAGCGTGTCCGATCCCGACGCCGAAACGGTGCCGCTCGCCTTCGACAGAGTGTAGGGCGACGATCCGTTCGCCGAAAGTGTCGCACTCCATGTGTAGCTCGCGTTTCCGGGGTTCTGGAGCGTGAGCGACTTTGCGCTCGCACTCGAACCGCAACTGGTGGACCCAAAGTCGAAACTCTGCGCAGACAACGCGACCGAGCCGCTCGTTCCAGTGCCCGTAAGCACCACGTTTGCGGGTAAGGGTGCGCATAGAACCGCATTGCTTGCTGCGACAGCAAGAGCCCCTGACGCCGCGCCCGACGCTGTCGGCGCAAACGTTGCCGTGGCTTTCAATGCATCGCTCGCAGCGATGGTGCCTGACGCAGGTGACACCGAAAATCCGGTTCCTGAAGCCGAAATTGTAACACCAGTAGGTGCATTTCCGGAGTTCGTCAATGTCACGCCGGCGGTCTGAGTGGTGGATACCGGAACCGAGGCAAAGTTCACAGATGCAGAGCTCACCGTGAGGATGGCGCCATGCGCGGTTTCGGTGAGCGCAACATTGTGCGGAGCATCGCCCACCGCACCGGTTGTGATGACTAGCGAACCACCGAAGTAATTTGCCGCGACCGACGCCGTTGTCGGAATGGCTTTAGGAGTCACAATCACTTCCGTCGTGCCGCCCGGCGCGACCGTTCCCTGGGCGGGGGAGACTGTGAAGTTGTTCGAGCCGGCAGCGTCGAGCTTCGCGTCGAACGTGAACGCACCATTACCCGTATTCGACACCGTGACCTTTTTCGGTGTTGCAGTGGTGCCACAATCAACTTGACCGAAATCGAGTCCCGCCGGTGTGACGCCGACTACACCATTGGAACCCTGTCCCTTCATGGCAATTTGCTGCGCGCTCGTCCCGCACACTGCACCTGAGAACGACATCGCTGCAAACGCCGAGCTCGGAGAAGTTGTCGACGGCTTGAAGCGTCCAACAAGACCAGCCGCCTTGGCTCCCGCCGCAATCGATAGCGGTGCCGGCGCAC
>JAHFDX010000370.1:0-957 GCA_023248785.1 Myxococcales bacterium | reverse complement strand
CGGCTGCGAAAATGTAACTGTTACAGGTTTGTTTCCAGCGTTGGCTAACGTCAATGGCACTTCGGGCGCTGTTGCCCCAATCGGGTACAAGCCAAAATCGACGGTAGCCGACGCAAGGTTGAGCTCGGCGCCCGCGGCCGTGATGCTGATCGGCAGGGCCGTCGTCTTGCCCGAAGCGTCGTTCGAATCGATGCGTAACGACGCCTTCGATGTAGCCCCCGCGTGCGCGGTAGCGGAAACGGTCGCACGAACAGTGATGTTCGCGGTCTGTCCGCCGCTCAACGTACCGTTCGTCGGCCCCGTGAGAGCGAAGACGTTACCGCCTTCCTCGAGCGCGACCTTCCAAGAGAGGGGTTCGCCTCCAGCATTCTTGATCGCAATCGTCTTTTCTGAAGTGGCACTTCCGCAATCGACCAGTCCGAAGTCCACCCCGCTGGCGGCGCTTCCGGATAGCTCAAGCTTGGCCGGCCCCAGCGTCGGGGCGATGGTTCCGCTATCGCTGCCCTCGGTAGCAGGCTGGTTCGGAAGGACCTCTCCGCCATTTCCATTGAATTCTTTCGACGAATCAGACGATCCGAAGCACCCAAGTCCAAGTGTTGATACTGCTCCAGCGACCGTTAGCCATCTTTTCATGCGGAAGCCTCCCAAGGCTGCCCCGGGATTAGCACGCCGTACTACATGAGCAATCGCCCGTTCGGGTGACGGGGTTTTGCCTGGATTTTGTGGGTCGGACGCGTGCTCTGGCACGTGTACGGTCGAGAAATTAAGGAAAATGGTAAATGGGGAGGGGGACCGAACCTCAGCCGTGAATGTTTACATCGAGCCAAGCCAACGGTTGATCGAGCCTTTCTTTGACCCACCAGGGGAAGCGCTGATCCTCAACCGTAGGCTTGCCGATTGGCAGGCGGAGATGATTCGCGAGGCTGGGCTTACGTCGATCCCTGCGCTCCAAACGCC
>JAHFDX010000369.1 GCA_023248785.1 Myxococcales bacterium | reverse complement strand
GCGGTTGCACTTGGATGTTCCTCAGGCGTCACAAGCACAACCGACGCGAGCGCCGCAACGGTGACGTTTTCCCAAGTATACTCGGGCGTTATTCAGGGGACGTGCACCGGCTGCCATGCCCCCGGACACGAGAGCAAGCTCGATATGTCGAGCCAGACCGCGGCATACACCAACTTGGTTGGAACCTCAGCAAAGGGTAGCGGGTGTGGAACAACGAGCATCACGCGTGTAACTCCAGGGACTGCAACCACGAGCTTGATTTATCTAAAACTCACCGCAACGCAGGCGTGCGGAAGTTCAATGCCCTTCGGCGAACCCACGCTTGCAACCTCGAAAACGGACCTCGTTCGCGATTGGATCAACGCAGGCGCCAAGAACAACTAACGTCTGCGTCGATTTCAAAAGGGGCATCGTCATTAGAAATTGATCGCAAGAACCACCTTCCCTCGCACATGACGGCTCCTGCTTTCTACTTGGGCTGCAGCGGCTTCTCTCACGCTACGAACGGTCGTTTCAGCTGGCCTCACCTTGCCTTCGTCAATGAGTTTTGCAATTTCAGAAAGCTCGGCACCACTCGGGTACACGAAGTGAAACGTTCCATTTTTTGGAGTTTCTGAAATGCTGACAACGCGTCCACCGGGCTTTAGAAGTGTCGACGCTAAAGCGAGGGTTTCACCTCCGATAGTGTCAAACACCACGTCGAATCCTTCCGGGGCAACGGCCCGCGCCGCCTCAACAAGGGTGCCTTTCGTGTAATCAACTGCGTGCGTCGCTCCGAGTTCCTTCAAGTACCCTTGGTTGTTGGATCCCGCTGTAGCCACCACGATGGCGCCTGCAACCTTTGCAAACTGAATCGCATACGAACCCACGCCTCCCGAACCACCCGTTATGAGCACGCGCTCGCCCGCACGCACCTTTGCAATCTTGTTGATCGATTGAAATGCGGTAAGGCCGACAAGTGGCACACCCGCCGCGATGGTGCTCGTGATCGACTTCGGCTTCTTGGCAACAGACGACTCGGGAAGCGCGATGAACTCGGCATACGTGCCCCATCGAACCTCTGGCAGACGGGTGTACGCATACACCTCATCGCCAGGACCGAACGACGTTACACCTTCACCGACCGCTTCAATCACACCGGCGGCATCCCATCCCGGAATAATTGGGAACACATGCGGGAACATCCCCTTCAGAAACCCCTCTCGGATCTTCCAGTCGACGGGGTTGATCGATGTATGCGCAATGCGGATGAGTACCTCACCTTTGGCTGCCTTTGGGGCAGCAACCTCTGCTTCTTTCAACACCAACTCCGAACCAAACTCCTCAAAAACAATGGCCTTCATGACAAATCTCCTACTTTTCTTGCGGGCTCTCGCCTCGACAGGAGTGATTTCTACATGAAGCACTACCAAATAATAATGAATTGGAATTATATTACCCATTCATTTTATGCATATTTATGCGAAAGACCTCAATCTGCTTTCGGTATTCGAAGCCCTCATGGGCGAGCGCAGCGTTTCACTCGCCGCGCGCAAACTTTCGTTGAGCCAACCCGCGCTGAGTCACGCCCTGTCCCGTTTACGCAGAGACTTCGACGACGATCTTTTCGTTCGCTCTGGCAAGGGCATGACTCCGACACCGCGTGCACTCGAGCTTAACAAGCGCGTGTCCCTTGTGCTTCGACATGCGCAATTGCTCTACGAGGAGCAGCGGGCATTCGTGCCCAAGACGATCCAAGCGCGATGGAACATCGCCACAACAGACTACTTTGAAGCGTTGCTCCTACCGCGCTTGTTGCCGTACCTCAGCGAGCACGCACCAGGCATTACAACGGTGATTCGCCCTACGCCGGGTGTGCTACCAAAGGTTGAACTCGAAAACGGATCGCTCGATGTTGCGATCGCCGGGTTCTATGGCGAACTCCCAGAAGGGTTCTTCAAACGAGTGCTGTTCAAGGAAACGTTCGTGTGTGTCGCTCGCAAGGGGCACCCCCGCGTGGGCAAACACGTGAGCCTCGAAACGTTTGTCGAACTCGAACACCTCTTGGTTTCACCGCAGGGCGATCTTTTTGGCGCGGTGGATGAGGCCCTTGAAAAGAAACGCTTGAAACGTCGCATTGTCGCTGGCGTTGCAAACTTTCACTCTCCCGCAGCTATCGTTGCGAGCACCGACTACGTCGTGACAGTGCCGAAGCGGATTGCACAATTGTATGTAGAAACGCATCCCGTTCGATGGTTTGAGCCCCCACTCGCCGTCCCGGGCTTCACGTTGGTAGCCGTGTGGCACGCGCGAACGCATCGAAGTCGACTTCATGCCTGGCTGCGGGACGCGATCGACACGCTCACGCGCGAGCCGAAGTAGCGCCCGGTCACTTCGAAACCATGACCACCTTTCCGGTGCTCTCATATTCTGCGTAGCCACTACGCCGCTCCGATCCCACATACACACGAAAAATGAACTTTGGATCGCGCCCGTTTTTGTCGAGATACACGTGACTCACGCGCGCATTTGGCAATGCAAGCCGGTCGATCGCATCCCTGCAAAGACCCGGCACCTTAGAAAAATCCACGTCTGAAACGGCGAATGTAGCTCGCGTGAGATCCTTTGCTGTTCCTCGAAAGGACACCGGTCGGGGGGCGTCAAACGCTCCGCGCGAGCGATGATAGAAATAGCGGTCGAGCTCGTCGGTGCGCTTGTCGTCTTGCATCTCGCACGAGAAGTAGTCGTCGTACAAGACGATGCTCTTTGCCCGGGCGCTTGCGCCGAACTTGTCGGTGATCGTTGCGGCGAGCTGACCAGGCTCATCGAAATACGAAACCGGCTTGGACGCTTGCGATCGTGCAGGCGACGCTGGGGTGACCAAAGGGGCGGTGGAAACCGCGCTCGAACTACGGGTTTCTGTCCTCGCCACGAGCCAACTCATGGCTCCGCCGATAACAACAAACAAGACCCCCACAAAAAGGACGCCGGCCACAGCGCCACCTCTGCTCTTCGCGCTTTTCGCGCTTTCCACACGTTCTGCACGTTCCGCCGGCTCCAGTGGAATGGGCGCGGCCAGATGCTGTTCGCGATGAATTTCGGTGACCTGCTGAAAAATCACTACTTGAGGCTGCACGTGATCGGGAACATTGGGCGCCTCGCAGTAACGACAAACTACGACCTCGTGACCGGTCCTCTCGAGCGGTGCGCCGCACTGCGAACACGTGCTCAACATCCCCTAGAGGATGCTGCAATTTTGCTGCGCGAGCAATGCGTCGCCACCGCCCCACAAAAACTCCGAACATTTGCCCGCCTACTCACGCCCAGCGAAAGTACGGCATGGCACAGGTTCGGCTCATCAGGCCGCCTCGAGGCGTACAGTTCGCAGTCAGCGCCAAGGGTCTTCGCTCGCGGCTACCAGAAGATTTATATCATCATATGTTACGTATTTCGTGGGGACAATTCTTCCTTATCGCCTCGCTCGCACACATACTCATCAATGCGGTATTTGCAGTGCTGTACCTTCTGCAGCCGGGCTCCATCGCTGGCAGCTCCAAGTCGACCACATTTGCCGAAGCGTTCTTCTTTAGCGTGCAAACCATGGCCACCATTGGGTACGGCCAATTGGCTCCGGGAACAACGTACGCACACCTTCTCGTAACCTTCGAAACACTCATTGGGACGTTTTTTGCCGCACTGCTGACCGGGATTTCTTTTGCCAAGTTCGCAAGGCCTACGGCACGCATTCTTTTCAGCCACCAATGCGTCATCGCGCCTCGCAACGGTGTCCCTCATCTCATGTTTCGGATGGCAAACCAAAGGCACAATCAGATCGTCGAGGCACAGCTTACGGTAACGCTCATGCACAGCGAAAAGTCGAACGAGGGAGATATTCTTCGTAGGCCTACCGAAATTGCGCTCGTTCGAAATGTGAATCGCAGCTTCTTTCTAACGTGGCTCGCGATGCACAAGATTGACGAGTCGAGCCCATTCTCTGCAAAAGGTGTCATGGATCGCCTTAGCGACGATGGGGCCACACTTGTTCTGTCCGTCATGGGGCTCGACGAGACCTCTGGTCAAACGGTGCACGCACGCCACACGTACGGCATGCACGACATCATTGCCAACGCGAAGTTCGTAGACGTGATTGACGTACTCGAAGATGGCACGCGTGAGGTCGATTACGGCAAGTTCCACGACACAGTCGACCTCTAACGTTGCGTCTTACTGCAGCGACACCGTGGCAATATCCGCATTCAACTGATTGAGCGAGTTCACCTTGATGCGCGAGGCCGACACGCTGAACACGTAGTCGTCCATCACAATGCTGCGCTTCACTTCCGAGCTCGCTTGTGTCCACCAGTTCGTGCAACCGGTGCTGTCGTACCCGTAACCAGAGGATGACGTCGGATGACCAACACGCCCGCGCTCTGAAAATCCATCATCTGAGGTTACATTATACACGAGGAGACCGCTAAACGTCATTTGATTGCCGTACCTCCCGTCACCGCCGCCTTCGCAAATCGTCATGGGCAGCGCCAGCAGGTTCTTCGGCGCGAAGTACGTGAACGCAAGGTGATTCGTCAGCGCCTCCGAGCTTGAACCGCGCGTTCCAATCCTCTCCTTGTGCGTGAGCTTTGGGTCCAGAGGATTTGACACATCGAAGATTTGCAAGAGGACGCCATTAAAGAACGCGAAGGTGTCATGGTCGTCGGCGTCATAACCAATGGTGAGAAGGTGCGACTCGTCCATCATGTGCATGTAGGTCGAAAACCCTGGAATCTTGAG
>JAHFDX010000368.1 GCA_023248785.1 Myxococcales bacterium | reverse complement strand
AGAAGTCGGGGCTGCCCGCAATGGGGGCGTACGTTGCCCACTCCTCCGCAGGCACTTCATGAACGACGCGCGCAGCCGTCGGCAAGATGGCGAGCTTTCCTTCATCGTCGAGGAGTGCGCCGACGGTTGCATTGATGATGCGATCCCCCTTTTTTCGGCGTTCCGTTGCTTCGCGGTTGAGGGCAAAGATGGGATCGTCACTCGGGCGTCCGCGGTGCGTGGAAATAAGGTGCGCCATTAACTGCGAATGGTAGCGCGGGATCTGCCAAAGTCGGTTGTCACATTGTCACGCCACCGCGCACAAGTGCTCTGCTTGTTGCCAGCTTGGCGGGAAGGGTTTCTCGGCTCCCATTGAATGATGTGGCAATGGCGCGGCAATGGCATGGTCGAGCAGCGTGTTGTCGCGAAGTTTTCCGCGTAAGTGTGTGGCACGCGTTATGCTGCGCGGGGTCCCATGAGTTTCTTAACTCGCGCGCGCTGGCTTTGGCTCCAAATCGTAACGTCGATGGTTCTCATGTCGGCTGTGGCCGTGGCGGACCCCACCATCACTTTGCGCGAAACCGACACGATTCCACCCTTGAGGAGCATCAAGGAACGCTCGTCTGGAAGCGCGACGAAGTACAACTACGGCGTCAATCGCAGCGATTGCGACAACGACCTGACCTACACGTACACCGCAAGCTTTGCGAGCTGGACGACGACCGGGTACAACTTCGAAGTCTGGGCAGGCACCGTCGATTGCAAGGACACAGCGAACCGCGGAATTGGCGGTAGCGCACAGCGGTGTTGGCAAGTCGTTTCAGCAAGCGGCGATGCGCGCACCGGATCCCAATCGATCACGGTCCGCGCGCGCGACGTGGTTGCACACCTCGGCGAATCTTCGATCGCCGCAGGCACGCTCTACAGCACTGCCAGCAGCGACGTATGCAGTAGCACCTCGGGGAAAGACGCCATTGAGGTCACGCTCTACTTCATGATCGTAAAAACGAGCGATAGCGCTTCCGCAGCCGCTGCGAGCGTTCCTCTATACGTCGATCTAGTGGGCCCCACCGCTCCCGAAATTACGGATATCGGAATCAAGGACGGCGTCCTTCAAGTGAACTGGAGCACAACCACCACGACCTCGGACTCGGGAGGAACGAGCGTTAATCCCGACGTGCTCAAGTACAAGGTTTGGTTTACGCCCAAGCGCGGTGAACCCGGCACGAGTGGAAGCACGTGGGACAAGACGTGCGCGAACATCGCGTGGACGAACGATTCGACCGATGCCAGTGCAGATGCAGACGCAGGAACCGGCAGCGATGCCGATGTAGACGCGACAGCAGACGCAGATACCGGCTCGGGGGACGCCGCTTCGGATGCAGTTGCCGTCGATGCGTCCGACGCAGGCTCCGAGGCGGCTGTCATCCTGCCCGATACAACATCGGGACTCGACTACGTCGATGACATTTCGGCGACCTCGTCTTCGGTGGACGTCACAGGTTTGACGAACGACGTCGTTTATACCTTCGTGCTGTCGGCGGTCGACAAAATGGAAAACGTTGGCGCAAGCTCGAGCGCCAAGTGCACATACCCTTCCGACACGCTTGGTTTCTACGAAACGTATCGAGGTGCGGGTGGGCAGGCAGGTGGCGGGTTTTGTTCCACGGGTTATGGCGCCGGTTCGGGCGTGATGGCGTGCGGAATCGGGCTCGCTGCGATTGTCGCATGGCGACGCAGGAGGCGCTCGTGAGCATGCGCATGCGCGTATTGGTTGCTTTGGCAGTTATATTTAGTCCGTCTTCGGCATTTGCGGAGGGGCTCTCTCCACGCATTCGCAGCAATCCGCATCGGTTCGATTCTCCGCAACACTTTGCTATGGAATTCCGAATGGGCCCGTACAGGCCGGATGTGGATGGTGAACCTGGGCTAACGAGCAAGCCGTACAACACGGTTTTTGGCGAGTCGAAGAGCCTCTACATAGGCGGCGAATTCGACTGGCAAGCTGTACGAATTCCGTACGTTGGAACGCTCGGGCCCGGATTTTCGATCGGGTACATGAGCAACACAACGACCGCTCCTTTCAAGACCGCGCGAACCGATGGAGCCGCATCGAGCTCCACGACGTCGCTTGAGGTCATTCCCATCCATGCGATCGGCGTGTTCCGTGCAGATGTCCTCTGGCGCGATTTGCAAATTCCATTTGTCCCGTACGCAAAGGGTGGCTTTGCGATGGCCCGTTGGCGTGCATCAGGCGACAACGGCACCGACGGGTACAACGGTGTTCCTTCGAAGGGGACCGTCTACGGCTATCACGTTGCCGGTGGCCTCATGCTGTCGCTCAATTGGATCGAACCGCACACGGCGCGCAACTTCGATCAGACGCTGGGCGTCAACGGCACCTACCTCTTTTTCGAAGTGTACACGACGAGCCTCACGAGCTCCTTTAAGGACCAACCACTCTACGCCGGCACCACCAGCTGGACAGCTGGACTGGCCTTTGAGTTCTGACGCGATCCTTTCGCGCCTGATTCGGTAAATTCAAGCTAGCGTGGCGGTGCATGATCGGACGCCTTTTTGGGCGCGTGCTCGCGCAGGAAGACGAAAACGCGGTCGTCTTGGACGTCGGGGGCGTCGGCTATGAACTGACCGTTCCGCTCGGAACGACAGGGCGCGTGTCGCACGATGACCAGGGGCGCCAAGTGTTCTTTGTCCACACGCACGTTCGTGAAGATGCATTCACTCTTTTCGGGTTTGCGTCGGATTACGAAAGGCGCGCCTTTCGCGTACTGATTGGCATTTCGAGCATCGGTCCGAAAACAGCGATTTCGATTCTCGGGTCGATTTCGATAAACGACCTGGCAACTGCCGTTGGGCGCAAAGACGTAGGCACACTCACCCGCATTCCAGGCATAGGAAAAAAAACGGCTGAGCGGCTCGTTCTCGAACTGCAGGGCAAGCTGGACGTTTCGACCGCTTCCTCCGGGGTGGTGTCCTCCACGCGCACGGGAAATGACATGCTTCTGCAAGGCGCGCTCGTGAGCATGGGGTACAAGCCCGCCGAGGCGGATCGCGCGGTCCAATCGTTGGGCCCACGCATTCACGAGCTTGGTTTGCCAGAACTCATTCGAGAGGCTTTGGGTCTGCTCACTCGATAATCGAGGAGCTCGCGCCGATACGCCAAGTCGTTGTAAAGTAGGCGGCCCATGGCAAAGGCATCAAAGAAGGGCAAGCATCGGCAACGAACGGAACGACGGTACGAGCCGCAGGCCGCAACCAACGCGTGGTTCACGCGCATTCTTGCGGCGGCCGGGTCGATTGCCATGGGTGCCGGTGTCTACAGCCAAATTCCCTCCCTTCGTCCTGAGGATGCGGCGCCGATCGCCGCTTCCCCTTGGTTGCTAGGCGGAGGATCGGTTGCCCTTGCCGTGGCGCTATGGTTTGGCACGAGCGGGGACGCCGTCATTCGAGTGGGCGATCCAGGTGTGGGTATAGACGATGGTAAAACGGTGAGGCGTATCGCCTGGCACGCGGTTGCCAGTGTGAGCCTCGGCGGCGGTGCCGTAGTTGTGGAAGGAAAGGACGACGAGGGAAAATCTCTCAAGATCCGCGCTTCGCTGAAGACGCAAGCCGATGCGGCTGGAGCGATCGTGCACGAAGCACGCGTCCGTGTGCCTGCTGTCGTGGGCGTGCCGGAAGACGCAACCACCTACATCGAAGGCGCGGGACACGCTCACGCTCCCGAACCACTAAAAGTGGTCGGCCGGGCGTGTGCAGCAAGCGGTAAATCGATCACATTTGAGCAAGATGCGCGCGTGTGCGGTCGCTGCGAGCGTGTCTATCACAAGGCTTCTGTGCCTGCAGAGTGCGAGTGCGGTGAGGCGCTGGCGGCCTCCCCAGCAGCGGCTACAAGCTGACGGCGACGCCTCACTTCGAGCAAGGGCCCAACACGCAAATGGGCTTCAGCCCGAGGAACGCGTTGTTGATCATTCCACCCGCCAGGTTGCGCGTAAGCCACTCGGGCAGGTTCCCCGTCGATAGCTTGCTGAGGCGGAGTTGCAAGCCAAGGCGCTCCTGACCTTTCGTACAATTGGGAAGCATGTCGAGGCCGAGTTCGCCGCTCGATTGAAACACGCCCGGTACTTTCGCATGACTCAACTCGACCGTTACCACCACGGCTGCACCGGTTTCGACTTTGCGACTCGACAGTGCACTGATCTTCAGGGTGACGTCGTCGAGCACGCCCTGGAAAAGGTTCTTCACGTCTGCCGGCATCGACGGCGTGTCGTTGACGATGACGCTCGGTCTGAATTCCAGCGGCAAGACAGAATCGATGAGTGTATTGGCGAGCTCCGTAGTGGCCCCATTTTGCGTGAAATCCTTCACGACGTTGCACATTTTTATCTCGGCGTTGAGCCCTTTGATTTTGCTTGAAGGCAGCGGAATCACAAACCCGCCACCTGCGGCGAGGGCACGATTGATGATTGGAAGAAGCACGGTATCAATCAACCACGTGGGTGCCTTTTGTGTTGATGTGAGGTGGAATAATTTCGGGCTCAAGGTGAGCGTGATCGTTTGATCGGTGCATGTGGGCTTGATTCCGGTTTCTCCGTCTACGGACACCTCAAACTCGTCGGCGCTACCATTGCTGAGAGCGGCTTTGACCCAGGCCGCTGCGCCGGAGCTCTTCGTCGAAACCTTGAGCTCTTTCGCGAGGACGGACAGACCTTTTATGCCCAAAACGCTCTCAGGCAGAGGCGCGCTAATTGGCAGCGCGGCGGCGGCAACTCG
>JAHFDX010000367.1 GCA_023248785.1 Myxococcales bacterium | reverse complement strand
TTTCGCAAGCGCAGCGGGGGTCCTTCGACTCCGCTGCGCTTCGCTCCTAAGAACATGGCATGAGAACATTGGTGATTTGAGCTGAGCGCCATGTCCTTTGCCAACCATCCGGCCCAAGGCCGGTGCGAGCTCAGGATGACATGGGCATCGCCCAGGATGACATGTGGAGGTTGGATGGAGCTTCCCTGTGCTCTGCGGGATCGTAGAGCATGGCGGCCCTCATCACTATGTGCTGCCGCGTGGGCAACACCAGTTTCGGGAATGACGGCCGCCGAGACCTCTTGTCGCGGGAATCCGAGGAAGGAACGAGCGAACACACCTATTGTGGGCATCGCGTACCTCTCCACGTGCAGAGGAGAGGTAGGTACTGCGTACGCGAAAGGTACGCGTGACACGAGTCGTGTGTCGCGTCGTTCGGTATGCACAACAAGCCGAAGAATTGGCAAGTTATGCCGAAGGCCCAACGCAAAGCCTTCGAGGCGTTCGACTACTCAGGGAGCGAATGCAACCACTTCGCTCGACTCGGACACACGGCGTGCTTCGTTTTGTTGCACGGCAGGTGGTGGATCCTTGCGAATGGCCAAGAGCTCCGTTGTGATGTAGTCGGGTGCGTCCTCAAGCAGGACCTGCAAGCCGACGCGCGTATCCGCATTGACCACGATGGGTGCAACGCGATTAACGGTCGCCATGCCGGGGCCTGCACCGGGATTCATCACCAACATGACGGCGCACGGGTCTTGTGTCCCCGGACGACGCGCGTGGTCGATGACCCTTTGCAGGTACTCATCTGAGTACTGCGCGACGAGCGCCTCGGCCGAAATCACTGGCAGAGCCAGCCACGGCGAGGTGACCGACTGCAGCCACCCGATCGGCGAGCCCTCTTTTCGGCTCAATAGAACGTAGGTCCGATCGTCCTTGAGTCCGATGAGTCCCGCTGGAAACGAGATGTACTCACTTTCGTCGATTTCGACCGTACCAAACCGAGTGGTTTCGATTTTCATGACAGTCCTCTCCTGTTCACTTCACAATTTCAGGTCTCACGAGACCTGAGCACATCATTCCTTGCCCATAATCACTGTCGCCGCTTTTGAGTCGGCCGTTTTGAACGCCTCGATGGCTCGTTGACATGCTTCGAAACTGCGCGATGCCGTCACGATAGAAACGAGCCCCTGGGCAATGTTGACGTTCGATGATTCGAGAGCTCCTGGCTCCAACTTCGCCTCCGCCGGTGTTCCCGGCACTGTAGACCGCAGAACGTTTCCGCCGTCAGCAAAGAGTGATCCTGGTGAGCTGAAGGTGAAAAACCCAAGCTTACCAACGGAACTTGTTCCGTTGAGAATCGTACCATCCGGTTCAATGCGAAAATCGCGCCCATCGCGCGGAACGCGAATCGGTGAGAGATTGGAGTCGAGAACTGGCATGCCGGCGCGCGTCTGAAGCGAACCGTCCTCGCCAACGTCAAACGCACCGGCGCGTGTATAACGGACGCCGCGCGCTGTTTGTACCGCGAAATACCCATCGCCCCGAATGGCTGCATCGAGCGTTCGCCCCGTGCGTTGCAGTGCGCCCTCTTGCGTGTTCACGGAAGAGGTGTCAACCGTTGCCATTTGCCCACTCTGGAGTCGGCCCCGGTTCATCGCATCCGTCATTGCAGAACGAAAGACAGATTCTTGGCGCCGGTAGCCCACGGTATTGACGTTCACGAGGTTGTTGGCCGCATTATCAAGTTCGTTAACTTGTGCGGTCGCACCTGCCGCGGCTACCCAAATTCCGCCGCTCATCGTGACCTCCGTTTTGAAGTCTCGTATTCGCTATCGATGCGTGCGCGAATGCGGTGAACCGCTTCGCTGTGCATCTGACACACGCGCGACTCGGTCACGCCCATGATTTCCCCGATCTCACGAAGGCTGCAGTCTTCTTGGTAGTAAAGACCGAGCACGGTCTTCAATCGATCGGGCAGAGCTTCGATCGCCTCGCTTACAAGGCCAACAGCCTCCCGACGCGAAGCCACTACATCGGGGTGTGTGTCCGGAGACGAACGATCGCCCGTGAGCTCCGTAAGCTCAAGGCGCGCGCAGTCCGCCTCGGCCACTTGGCCAAGCAACTCGCGGTACGTTTCGATCTGCAGACCAAGTTCGCCAGCGATTTCCTCTTCAAGAGGTGCGCGACCAAATCTGCCGGTCAGCGTTCGAATGGCAGCTGCGATCTGCCTCGAAGCGCCTCGCATCTTGCGCGATAACGGGTCGAGTGTACGAAGGTGGTCGAGAATGGCGCCGCGAATTCGATGCGACGCATACGCTTCAAACTGCTCTTCGTTCATCGCCGGGGTACGACGACCGAGCGCTTCAGCTAGGCCCATCCATCCCGCGCCCAGCACATCGTCGAGACTGACCTCAGGCGGAAGCCTTCGAACCGTGCGCATCGCGATACGCCGAACCAACGGTAGGTACCGCTGATACACCTGCGGGTCCGTCGCAGGGCGACGCTCGCTTGGTGGCTGCTGCGATGATGAGGGTCCTGTGTCGAGCATGTTTACTCTTCGTTCCCAAACACTCGATCAAGTACTTGTTGCGCAGAGGCCTCGTGTACGTCTTCTGGAACACGTGGTCCGTCGCACAAGAAGGCAAACGGGAGTCTGGCTCGAAGAGATGCACATACCGCGCCGCCCGTCACGTCAGTCTCGTCGAGTTTGGTTACGACAAGACCCGTCGGCCTTACATCGCGGTACGTTGCGACAATGCGATCCAGATCGCGCGCGCGAAGCGAAGCAGGCACGGTCAGATAGACGTGCGACTCGCGCGAAGTGATGCTGTTCAGACACTCTGTTAGACGGCGAAGTGCGACGGTATCCGACGGTGCGCGGCTTGGTGTGTCGACGAGAACAATGTCCTCGCGACACGAAGCGAGAAAGCGCTGAAACGACTCTACGTCGTGTGCGACCTCAAACGTCACACCGATGAGCTGCGCGAACCTACGCATCTGCTCGACAGCGCCAACGCGGAACGTATCGAGCGTCACGATGGCGACGCCACGCCCGTACTCGTAGAATGCGCGCGCCGCGAGCTTGGCGATCGTGGTCGTCTTCCCCACTCCGGCCGGACCAACGCACGAGATCAACTTGAGGCCTTCGGTCTCGAGCGGATTCTCGGTGACGTGCACAAGATCGCTGATTCGGTCGCGCAAGGCGCCGCGCAACGCTTCGGATGACATGCGCGACGAGCGGGGAATGCTCTTCACAATGTCGGATGCGATGTCACCTTCGATGCCCACACGCTCCAATACTGTAAGGGCTCGGTCCTTGGGTTTGCGCGACTGAGCCATCTCTTCAACGAGAGCGCGCAGCGTCCGAATCTCTTCACTGAGCGCAGATTCGCCGGCCGGCCCGAACGACGTCGTGCGACTGCTTGGTGACTGAGACAGCGACGCGGGCAGACCAGACATGCGCGTCCCCGATTGCGGCTCACCACGCGCGGCGCGTACCTCAACCGTGCGGCTGGCGAACACTCCGCTGCGTCCGTTCGAGACGACGCGTGTCGACCCAACGATCGCGTTCTCGCCGAAGGTTGCGCGAACCTGCGCAAGCGCATCTGCCACGTCTTTGCCGCGAAACGTCGCGAACTGCTGCATGTTCAATCCTCTCCCATGCTGCTCATCGAACCGTTATGGTTTCGACGGGCCTAATGGTTGCCGAAGGGTCAATCTCCCGGAATGAGAGAACTGCCACTTGCGGCGTACGCCGTTCTACGAAAGCTCGAACATATCGACGAAGTTCGGGGCTCGTGATGATGCAAGGGTTCTTCCCAAAGCTGCGTTGACGTTGCGATGCTGCTTCGAGTGATGCTCCCAAGCGACGAACCTCTTCGGGATCTAAAGCACCCCCCGTACCAGCGGCGATGTCCCTCAGCGAGCGTCTGAACATGTCTTCCGCTTGAGCATCGAGCACCATCGCGAGCAATGAACCGTCAGGCTCCTTGAATTGCGATGTAATCTGGCGTGTGAGGCGCTGCCGCACGATTTCCGTCAGTTGTTCTGCGTCCTTCGTGGTCGGCGCGGACTCCGCTAGAGCTTCAAGGATCGACCGCAAATCGCGAATCGACACATTTTCGCGCAACAAATTACGGATGACCTTGTGCACATCCCCAAGAGGAAGCTGACTGGGGATGAGATCTTCAACCAGCTTCGGATTGTTCTTGGAAAACACATCGAGGAGCTGTTGGAGCTCTGCCCTACCCACGAGTTGGTCAGCGTATTGACGCACGACCTCCGCCAAATGCGTGGCGAGGATCGTCGCGCTGTCGACACACGACGCACCGAATGCTTCAGCTAATTCCTTGTCCTGCGGCTTAATCCACAAAGCGGGCGTATTGAAAACGGGGTCGATGCCCGGCACGCCTTCAATCTCAAGCGGTTCACCCGCCGCAGACATCGCAAGCAAGTGCCCTGCGCGAAGCTCGGCGCCGGCAATGTCTGTCCCTAGAAGCAGGTAGCGGTATTGAGATGGCTTTAGACTTAGGTTGTCTCGAATTCGTACCGGCGGAAGGATGATGCCGAGATCGGTGGCGAACTGCTGCCGTGTCGCACCAATGCGCGAGAGGAGCGTACCTCCCGCGTTCACGTCGACGGAGGAGATCAAGTCGTAGCCAACCTCGAGTGCGAGTACATCGAGGGGTAGTGCCTGTTCCACATCATCGCTTCGTCCGAGTGGTGGGGGTGGAGCTTCCGCTTCGGCGACCTCCGCCTTCTTGTCATTACTTCTGCCTTTATAGATGACGTACACCAGAAGACCCGCG
>JAHFDX010000366.1 GCA_023248785.1 Myxococcales bacterium | reverse complement strand
GCACGTGTACCGACGGCGAGTTTCAGCGGCGAACCAGGCCGTGCTTGCAGTACCAGATCAAGCGATGTCCCGGCCCGTGCGTGCTTTCGGTCGACAGAGCCTACTACGGAGAGCAAGTCGAATCGGTTGCGCTCTTTCTCGACGGACGTCACGACGAACTCACACGCGACAGAAAGACGCGTATGACCCGTGCTGCCCTTGCGATGGAGTACGAACTCGCAGCGGTGTATCGCGACCAACTTCGCGCGATCGAACACGTTCGGGTGGATCAACGCATCGTGACCAAGGACCTCGCGGATCGAGACGTAGTGGGCATGTTTCGGCAGGACGATCGCGTGGAAATTGCACTGGTTCCGGTGCGCAATGGGCGAGTATCGGACGTGCTGTGCGTGTCGCTCAAGCGTGTAGAAATTCCAGACGCCGAAGTGTTGGCCGGATTCATCACGCAGCATTACGGCCGGTTCGTTGGCGACGACGCGGAAACGCTCGTTCCCGTTCCGCGTGAGATCCTATTGCCGCTTGAGCCTGAGGCGGTGGATGGTGTTGCGGCCTGGCTCAGCGAGCGGGCGGGGTATCGCGTGATGCTTCTGTCGCCGAAGCGCGGAGCGAAGTGCAAGCTCGTTCGCCTCGCGGCCGATCAGGCGCGCCACGCGTATCATGAGAAACGTCGCGTCTCTGACGACATGCAAGAGCGCCTTGTCGCCATGCAGCAACTTCTGCGTCTTGCGCATCCCCCAAAACGTATCGAGTGTTGTGACATTTCACACTTGGGTGGGGGTGACACGTCGGGGGCCATCGTGGCCATGCTTGATGGTGAGCTCGACAAAAAGCGCTATCGGAGTTTCCACGTGAAGGGGTCGTCAGAGAAGGCCGGTGCATCGACGCAGGTTAATGATGACTACGCTTCCATGTACGAAGTCCTCTCGCGTCGATTCCGCAGGGCCGTCGAGTCCGATGGGGAAGCGCCGCAAGGATGGGAGCTTCCCGATCTCTTTGTGGTTGATGGTGGACGAGGGCAGCTTGGGGTCGCGCTCGTCGCAGCCAATGATCTCGCGCTTCACGACCTGCCTATTGTTGCGTTGGCCAAGGAACGCGAATCGTCGTTGGGCGAAGAGCTGGTAGATCGGGTCTACCTGCCCGGTCAAAAGAACCCGATTCTCATCAAGGGGCACCTTGCATCGCTGGGGCTTCTCTGTCGACTGCGTGACGAGGCCCATCGATTTTCGAACCGCGCGCGCGAAATTCGGGGCACGCGTCGGCGGTTGGCCTCGCGGCTTGATGACGTAAAAGGTTTGGGGGCCCGTACAAAAATGGCGCTTTTGCGGCACTTCGGGGAGGTCGAGGCCATCTTCGCAGCAAGTGACGCGGAGTTGCTTGCGGTCAAGGGCATTCGTCTCCAGCACGTCACGGCGATCCGCGCGAGTGTTAAGGCGCCACCCACATTCTAAGTGAGATCGTGCCCGAACGCGGGGGTACTGGATTCGTTGATTGTGGTGGCTGTCGCCAACGTGATAAAAGTCGCGGGTCCGTGCGCACCCTTGGCCATTGGGGCCCGGTTCGCGTGGTTTGGTTGGTAATGAGGAGCTCGGAATGACGAAACACGGCTTTGTTCAATGGGTTGCGGCCGCCACGTTCGTGGCTGGCGTGGGCGTACTGCAAGGCGCGTGTCTGAGCCGCCCGGCTGCGTCGAACAACCCGACGGTTAAGACGAACTTCACGACTGACGTCGCCGCATCTGCAGTGGAGGCGGTCGACCTGCTCTTCGTCATCGATAACTCGCAGTCGATGGGCGACAAGCAGAAGGTGCTCGCGAAGGCCGTTCCTGAGCTCGTGAAGCGGCTCGTGCTTCCGTTGTGTTCCGACGGGAAAAACGCGACACCGTCGGCGGATGGAAAAACGAAACCATCGTGTGCTGACGGCAAAGATCCCGAGTTTCCGCCGGTTGCTGACTTGCACATCGGCGTGATTTCCACATCGCTCGGCACGCCCGGGCAAGACACGTGCAAGGTTGGAACGGCAAAGCTGGACGATGGGGCCCGTTTGCTCAACCGCACGCCTACCGCGGCTGCAAGTCCATCGAACTTTCTGGCGTGGCTGCCCGAGTGGCCAGAGAACAACGACAACCCGCTGCCACCCCAGGGGCTTTCACGCCAGGCGGATCCTGCTGCGATGGGCGGCGCGTTCGCGGAAATGGTGACGAGCGTGGGCGAAGACGGGTGCGGCTTCGAAGCGCAACTCGAGAGCATGTACCGATTTTTGATCCAGCCGGATCCGTACGCCACGATCCAAGTCCCGGCCAATCCACAGGTGACCTACGACGGCGTGGACGACACGATCATCAAGCAGCGCGCCGAATTCTTGCGTCCAAACTCGCTCGTTGCCGTCATCATGTTGACCGACGAAAATGAATCCACCTACGATCCTCGCGCGTTTAGCGGAAGCGCGAGCGTGGTTGCGATTGACCAACGCCTTTGGCAACCGACGGATGCATGTGCCGACAGCCCAAATAGCAAAGACTGCACGTCAAAATACTTCACGAACGGTGGGGACAAGGCGCCGCGACTCACCGACGACCAAGACAAGTTCAACGTCCGCTTCTTCCAAATGAAGAAGCGATTTGGATTCGACCCGCAATTCCCCGTGTCGCGCTACGTGAACGGGTTGTCGAAGCCGAAGATTCCCAACCGCGACACCGAGCATCCCAAGGGCGGCGAATACGATTCCGGTGCGGCAAACTGCACGAATCCACTCTTCGCCGCGGCTCTTCCTCGAAGTTCAGGCGAAGAGCTCTGCAAGTTGCCCGCGGGATCGCGTTCGCCGAAGTCGGTTTTCCTCGCAGTCATTGGTGGTGTCCCGTACCAGCTCTTGAAGGACAAAGACGGCTACAAAGAGAAGCTCACTCTCGACGACTGGCAAGCGATCATGGGCAAAGACCCAACTAACTACGACTTTGCTGGGGCCGATACGCACATGCTCGAGTCAATTACTCCTCGCGCGGGATTGCCCGGCGTGGGCGAGAGCGATACGGCCGATCCATTGCACGGCCGCGAACACGAGACGAACGGCGAAGACCTGCAGTACGCTTGCACGTTCGCATTGCCTGCTAGCCAGCAGCGCGACTGCTCGGGGGCTGTCACGGGTTATTGCGACTGCAAGGTCGGCTCGAAAGCGCCGCTTTGCAACGGAACGAAGCAGGTTCGCGGAAAAGCTTACCCAACGATCCGCGAGTTTACGGTGGTGCGCGACCTTGCCAGCCAAGGAATTGCCGCTTCGCTCTGTCCCGAAACACTTGAGGGTAGCGAAACCGCCGACAACTACGGGTACAACCCGGCGGTGCGCACCATCATCAACCGGCTGAAGGAGCAACTCACGACGCAATGCCTGCCGCGCGCCCTAACGGTCACAACGTTGATCGACAAGAACAACAAGCCAATCGAGGGAGTTCGTTGCTTAATCCTTGAGACCATGAAGGCTGGCACGGTGAGCTCGTGTGACGAGGCTCAGGGCCTTAACACGCCCGACAAAGACGTGCTCACGAAGTTCAAGGAGCATCTCAAGCCGGACGTGCCGGACATCAATAGCCGCACGATTTGTGAGCTCAAGCAACTTCCAGCGAACCAGGATTGCCAGGCTACGGGAGACGACTTCGGTTGGTGCTACTTAGAAACTTCCAAGTCGGGTTGTTCGGCGATCCTGTTCTCCAAGCGCGCAACTCCGGCGAGCGACACGCGTGTTGACCTCCAATGCATCGACGAGAAACAAGGCGCAGGGGGAACGGTTTCGCAGTAGCTGCGACGAGATCGTTCAATCCACTTTGCGCTGCGCGTTGGGCAACTGGCACGCAGCGCGTTTTCTTGCGGCAACACGCATCCTCTGCAAAACCAAAGGCTCGTTGATCCCGAAGAAGACTGTCCTTGTCATTGAAGATGAGCCGCACATCGTGCTTGGGCTGCGCGATGCATTGGAGTTCGAGGGATTTCGCGTGCTCTCCGCTAGCAAGGGCAAAGACGGAGTCGCGCTTGCCAAGTCTGAACATCCCGATGCGATTCTTCTCGATCTCATGCTCCCGGATACGAACGGATACGCGGTATGCGAAGAAATTCGAAGGTTCGACGCATTCGTGCCCATTGTGATGCTTACCGCGCGATCGCAAGAGGGCGATAAGGTGCGTGGTCTCGATTCGGGTGCGGACGATTACGTCACCAAGCCGTTCAGCGTGAACGAACTGATTGCGCGCATTCGAGCGATTTTCCGGCGAACACAGCGCGTTGCACCAACCGGCGCCGCCGAGCTGTTTCGAATAGGCGCCGCCGAGGTGAACTTCGCCAGACAAGCCGTGCATGCGTTTGGGGCAGAACACCAGCTGTCGTATTATGAGCTCGAGCTGTTACGTTTGCTCGTGGAACGCGCTGGATTCCCGGTCTCGCGCGACGAGATTTTGCTGAAAATATGGGGACTTGACGGCGGACCGACCAATCGCACCGTCGACAACTTTATCGTGAAGCTGCGCAAAAAAATTGAACCGCAGCCCGAAAAACCGGCGCACATCCTCACGATCTATGGCTTCGGCTACAAGCTAGTCGTGTGATCGGAACTGCTTTACGCCAACGGATGTTTGATAACACCGGACCGAAAATCGTCGAGCTCGTGACAGAGCAACGCGGAGAGCGCCGCCTGTCGTACCGAGTCCGCTGAGAACGGCTTGGGAAGTAGTGGAACGCCGAGGTCGAGCGCGTTTCTGCAGACATCCGGTTCGGAGTACGCCGTCATGAGAATGGTTGGTGTCGACAA
>JAHFDX010000365.1 GCA_023248785.1 Myxococcales bacterium | reverse complement strand
CGCTTGTTCATGGCGTTACCGACTACATCGAGGGCGACATCGAGGAGGCCCGGCAGAAATACCCGTCTCCACTCGCGGTCATCGAAGGGCCGCTGATGGCGGGTATGCAGGTCGTTGGCGATTTGTTTGGCGCGGGGCAAATGTTCCTGCCACAAGTCGTCAAGAGTGCCCGCGTCATGAAGCGCGCGGTGTCGTATTTGACGCCGTTCATGGACACAACCGAGGCTCAAAACAAGAAGGGGCGTCTCGTGCTCGCCACCGTCAAGGGCGACGTCCATGACATCGGCAAGAACATCGTTGGCGTTGTGCTTGGGTGCAACGACTACGAGGTCATTGACCTTGGCGTCATGGTACCGGCCGACAAGATTCTCGATGCCGCCGAACAGCAAAATGCGAGCGCAATTGGCCTTTCCGGCCTGATTACGCCGTCGCTCGACGAGATGGTGTTCGTTGCGAAAGAAATGTCGCGTCGAAAGTTACAAATTCCTCTCCTCATCGGCGGTGCCACAACAAGCAGGCAGCACACGGCGGTCAAGGTGGCCCCGGGTTACACGGGGTCCACAGTCCATGTGCTTGATGCATCGCGTGCCGTGGGCGTTGTGTCGGCACTGCTCGATCCAAAACAACGGGAGTCGTTCTGCCAGAAGAACGTCGCCGAGCAGGAAAAGCTGCGAAGACTCTACGCACACAAGAAGACGAAGGCGCTCTTGCCGATTGAGACCGCTGCCGAAAATGGGCCGCCTTTGTCATTCAATTCGGAGAACGTTTCCGTTCCATCGTTTTTGGGCCGACGATTGGATCAGGCGGACATCACGGAACTTCGACGGTATATCGACTGGACGTTCTTCTTCACCGCGTGGGAACTCACCGCAAAGTTTCCGGCCATCTTCGAACATCCCGAGCAAGGTCCGGTCGCGCGAGAGCTTTACACGGTTGCGAATGAACTCCTCGACGGGATGGTGAACACCAACGCCCTCCGTGCTTGCTACGTATACGGATTTTGGCCTGCCAATGCAGACGGCTCCGACATTGTGCTGTTCACGGACGAGACTCGCACGCGCGAGGCAACGCGCTTCCCAATGCTACGCCAGCAAGTCGTTAAGGTCGATGACGCGCCTTACATGTGCCTCGCGGACTTCGTGGCCCCCATCTCAAGCGGCGTGCGCGACTACGTTGGTGCCTTCGCCGTGACGGCGGGAATCGGGGCAGATGCGCTCGCATCCAAGTACGCAAGCGCGCACGACGACTACCGATCCATCGCGGTGAAGGCCCTCGCCGATCGCCTGGCGGAGGCTCTCGCCGAAAAGCTGCATGAGCAAGCTCGTCACGATTGGGGTTACGAAAACAGTCCGTCGCTTTCGAATGACGATCTCATCGCAGAGCGGTATCGTGGGATAAGGCCTGCATTTGGTTATCCCGCGTGTCCTGATCACACACAGAAGCGTGCCCTCTTCGATCTGCTCGGAGCTGAGGAAATCGGTGTGACGCTGACCGAATCATTCGCCATGACACCGGCCGCCAGCGTTAGCGGGATTTATCTCGCCCACCCGAAGGCCCGCTACTTTAACGTGGGTCGTATCGGCAGCGATCAGGTGCACGATTATGCGCGCCGAAAACACACGAGCGTGCAGGACGTCGAGCGCTGGCTCTCCCCGAACCTCAACTACGAGGTATGAGCAGAATGCTCTCACGGCGCAGTGCGCACGAAGCGTTGTACAACGATTTGTTTCTGGCGCTTGCACACAAACGCGCGAGGCACGAACCGGTTATCGACCTTACGGTTTCCAACCCAACGCAGGCCGACATCCCGTACGAGCGGGATGCCATCTTTCGTGCGCTTCAAGATCCGCGCGTGTTCGAGTACGAGCCTGAACCATTCGGGGCACCTCATGCGCGGTCCGCCGCGGCAGCAACGCTTGGCGCACCAGCATCGCGCGTCGTGTTGACCGCAAGCACGTCGGAAGCGTACTCGGTGCTCTTCAAGCTGCTTTGTGATCCCGACGACGAAGTGCTCGTCCCTCAACCGAGCTATCCGCTTTTCGACTACCTTGCTCAGTTTGAAGGTGTGCGGCTTACGCCTTATCGCTTGCTCTACGACGGAGCATGGCACATCGATCTCGACTCTGTGCGCCGCGGTATTGGCTCAAAGACGCGGGCGATCATCGTCGTCAACCCAAACAATCCAACAGGGAACTACGTCAAGCGAGACGAACTCTATGCGCTGGCGGAACATGGACTTCCGATCATCAGCGACGAGGTATTTGTCCCGTACTCACTACGCCCAGACATGAACCGAGTAACGTGCGCACAGTCCGTCGACGCCGAACTTGTGTTCTCCCTCAGCGGCCTTTCGAAAGTAGCGGGACTGCCGCAGATGAAGGCTGCGTGGATGGCGATTGGCGGCCGCGAAGAACGCGTGATCGAGGTTCTTGAGCGGATGGAGTTGATGCTCGACAGCTACTTGTCGGTGTCGGCACCTATTCAACACGGACTTGCACAACTTCTCAAGGCGGGGAAATTCACGCAGCGCGCAATTTTGGATCGCATTGCGTATAATTACACGTTCGCAAAATCAGGGCTTGAAGGGTCAGCAGCAACGTTGCTCGACTCAGAAGGTGGTTGGTACGCGAACATTCGGTTGCCGAAAAACGCGCCCGAGACGGCCATCTGTATCCAACTGCTCGACGACTTCAATGTGTACGTGTACCCGGGGCACTTCTTCGACTTTTGGGATGAGCCAGTAACCGTCGTGAGTTTGCTGACCCCAAAAACTGATTTTGCGCAAGGAATTGCCGCAATTCGTGACCTGGCGGGGCAATTGTAGGATTTTCTCAGAACGAATACGTCACGTTCACGTTGAGAAAGCTCACGCGTGCGCTGTACTCGCCAACACCCGAGGGCGACTTCGATGGCGAAGCGTGCTCGTAAAGGAAACTCTGGCCATCGCTCACCGTAACGTCGAAGTACTGAATGTGCGTAAAGCTCCCCGCGATTCCGAGGTGGCTTGTCGCTTGGTAGCGCGCGCCGAGCGTGCCAAACAGGTTGGTTGAATCAAACGAAGCCGCGTCCAAATGCGCTTTGGGAATGGCCGACGTTCCCAAGCCAAGGCTTCCGAACACCTCAAGCGCCTTGATGGGCCAGTACGCAGCGCCCGCACGTACACCCAGCGCGTCCTTCCACCCGCGGGGAATTCCGAGAATCACCTTGCTTGCGTCGGCTTCTCCGTTGGGCCCCAAATCGCACGCCGCGTCGCGGTACACAACACAGTTGCGCTCAAAGAGGCTCCATCGTTCCCACTGCGCGTCCCCGCGCAATTCGAGCGTGTCGCTGAGCCGGTAGGCCGCCCCAATTCGTAACACATCTGGTAACTTTTGCAGAAGATCCACTTCGATCTGCTTGGCCACCGATGGCGTGCTTCCGAACTGTTGCTCCAGCGTTCCTTTGAGGCGCATCTCGCTGCCGAAGTTGGCGGGCGCCATGTACGAGAGCCCAATTCGGAGCTTTCGGTTTTCGAGTGGCTCCCAGTGAACACCGCCGCCCATGGTGAAGCCAAGCCCCGACACTTCAAGGAGGGAACGACCCTCCACAAGAGCACCGTTGGGGCCGAGCACATCGTCGGATCCGTCGGCGTTGCGCGCACGCAAGGCTTGTGCGCTGCTCACGATGAGGCTTCCGCTGACGCCAAAGGAAAGCCGCATCGATTCGATGCGGTACGCAAGCGCCAGCGTGTTGTAGAGGTTCATCACGCGCCCGGAAATGCTCGACCATCGCTGCGGCCCGTCGACAGCACCCTTTGCATACGGGTCGTTGGCCCAGGCACTGTCCTGGTTCCACTTGATGGCGCCGCCGAACGGTACATAGGCCGCCGCTCCAAGACGAAAACTCGAGGTGCCAAGATCGGTTGTGACGCCCAAGTAAGGCGAAGCCAAAATGTTGTTCGCGGAATTTTCGCCGGTGTTTGCATCCTTGTATTTGGGGTCGGCCTTGTAGGCAGGATCGCTCGGCGAAAGTGCGCCATCGGTCCTTGTGTGTGTAATGGACCGAAGCGCAAGAATCCCGTCGCCGATGATGTGCGTCCCCCGCATGCCCCCGAGTGCTGCAGGATTGAAATACACCGCGTAGGGTGTCGACAGCGCGGGCTGCCCATGATCGGCGCCAAATCGGCTCGTCAAAAACCCCGCAGCCCCGGCGGGCGCCGAACCAAGACACACCGCAGCGATCGTGCACGCAATACCCAGAAGAGGAGCTCGCAAACGCATGGCCCCTATTTCTCACAGATCGGAGACGAAGCGGATCCCTTTTTCGTGGCTACGTATGCTATGAAGTGCGCATGTTGCGGCCTGTTTGGAAAGCAATGACGCGCTACGGCGTATTCGGCAGCGCAGCGGCCGGTGTCTCCTACGTGGCAATCCTCGCATGCGTCACGCCTCGGAGTGACTACGAGGACTTTATGTCCCGAACGGCCGACGTGCGCGGCAAAGACCCCACCGCAGTCGCCCAGGGCACGTTTGATGGCTCGGCACCCGACGCGGGTTTTTCGGGCACATACGCCATGACGTGTCTGCCTGTACTCGTCGCTGGACGCGTCGATCGCGCACTTCGCTTTGTCGCCACGGTGAATTACGCGGGTAGCAACATTACGGTTGAGCTTCAGGGCATGGACAAGACCGCAACCAACTTGAGCGGGGCCATTGGGAATAAATACACGTCCACGGCCGCGGTCTCTTCGGATGCAAAATTCACATGGGATTTTGGCGCTCCGACGTTTCCAAAAGAGTTCAATACCATCCGCGA
>JAHFDX010000364.1 GCA_023248785.1 Myxococcales bacterium | reverse complement strand
TCGGGCAACGCTTGCAAAATCGAACCTCAGAAGTGACAACATGGCACGTGTTGATCCGCAACCAGGACACGCCACATGGAGGATGCTTGCAAAGGGGCAACGAATCGCACCAAAAGCGAGCACGAGGCCCAATACGCCGAAGCCCATCAATATAAGTAGGGCCCGACCGAGGAACGGAAAAGCCCGACGCTCCGAAATCACGGGGACCTGGGCGATGTCAAGCATCGTTGCCATCATAATGCGGGCGGGGACCGGACATGCGAACGATTCTTTTCGACGGCCCGAACTTCATGCGATGCTCAGCGCACTCAGGCGGAAACACCGCCTCGCATAAGAGCCCCTCACAGGAGAAAGAATAGGCCGATGGAACACGCGCAAATCGTACACGCAGCAGGTGGTTATGGACCTCCAGGGGGAGGATACCCGCCACCCGGTGGTGGTGGTGGTTTCGGTGGCCCGCCACCCGGCGCGCCGCCTGGAGGAGGAGGATATGGTGGGCCGCCGCCCGGTGGACCGCCGCCCGGTGGTGGAGGATTTGGAGGCCCGCCACCTGGCGGATACGGAGGTCCTCCTCCAGGAGGATTCGGTGGTCCACCCGGCTATCCACCGCCCGGTGGTGGCGGTGGCGGTGGCGAGGTCAACACGACGCTTCCTTTGATCTTGGGCATCGCTTCGTTCTTCTGTGGATGCGGCCTTCTGGCCGGCATTCCCATCTACTTCGCGGTTCAAGCCAAGAACCTCGCCGAACAGGGTCAAATCGAAGAAGCGCGATCGAAGGCGAAGACGGCAACGATTCTCTCCTCCGTCGGCATCGGCGTCGGTCTCCTCGGCGCGATCGCATACATCATCATGGTTGTAGTGATTGGCGCGAACGGCGGTCATTTATAGAAGCCTGGTGGTTTTCGAAAAACAACAGTCAGTTACTTCAAAGATCTGTCCTCTAATTCGATCAATTCTAGGTACGTTTGACGCAAACCGCGCGATATCTCACGGTATCGCGCGATGAGTTGCGCTTCTGCGGATCGAGCGCGTTGTGCGCGCATGCCCATGCGTCGCGCGAGCGTTTGAAGGCCAATGGCCGCCTCATCGAGTGTGCGCTCGGATCCTCCGTGCACAATGCGCAGTCGCATTTCGAGGCGTCTAAGAAACAGATAGGCCTCCTCGAGCAACTGCACAGTGGCTGGGTCGATTATTCCGCGTTCCGCAAGGCTACGCAGCGCAAGAAGAGTGTCGGCCGTTTGCAGTGACGTTTCGGTTCCATGCTTCATTTGAAGCCTTTGAATGGCAAACTCCGCGTCCACGAGCCCGCCACGCCCGACTTTAATGTCGAATCGTGCGGGGCCTTGTTCGTCTCCGTCGATGTTCCGTTCGTTTCCAAGCTCTCGCTCCATTCGTAACCGAAGAGCGTTCATTTTCTCCGTGTCGGGCTCGCCGCGCTCGAATGCCGCTTCGTGCGCCAACGCCACAACCGCATCGCCCAACTCGGTATCGCCGCCAACAAATCGTGACTTTATGAGGGCTTGTCGCTCCCAGTCATGCGAATTGCCTCCCCTAGCGTGGTACTGCGCGAAGGCCTCGCCGGAGACGACGAGCAATCCTTGATTTCCCGAAGGTCGCAGCGCCGTATCGAGCTCGTATCCCGGACCATCATCGTGTGGCATGCCGAGGTATCGAAGCGTACGTTGAGCCGCACGTACGTAGGCCTCGGCGTTTTCGGCATCGCCTTCATATACGAAGAAGATATCAAGGTCCGAACCGTAGCCCAATTCGTAACCACCAAATTTACCCATGCCGAAAAGCGACAGGCCGGAATTGATGCCGACGGTGCGCATGGCGAGAGCAAGAGAATGCACGACTTGCGCGTCCGCGAGCGCGGTGAGTACGCGTGACACATTTCGCAGAGGTACCTCATCGGCCAAATCGGCGAGACCTACCATCATGGTGACTCGCCACTTGGCTCTTCGCATGGCGCCCACCACCGCAAACGGATCACTCGCCTCTTCGGGTGCAAGGGCACCCACTTCTTCGTCAACAATGGAACGAGCGAGCTCGTCGGTCGGCACCGCTTTTGCGAAGAGAATGAGATCGGCAAGCGCCGGATGACGGGCCAGCGCCTCTCCTAAGTATCGACTCGCGCCGAACAGAGCGACGAGCCTTCGCATCGCGTGCAAATCATCCGCGAGTGCTTTTTGGTAACCATCGAAGACACGAAATCGCGAAACGAACACACCAAAGAGCATGGCTGCTTGCGCGGGGTCTGCGGCGTCTAGCAATGCTTCAAGTAACGCCTCGACAAAATGGGGAAGGGTGTCGCGCGTACGCGCACCAAGTGGGTCGCTGGGTGTGCGCGCCAACGCCAAAAGGTGCCTCGGCAAATCGGGGAATACAGTGAGATCCGCGGCCAGCGCGCCCATCACTTCCATTTCGGATCCACTGTCGAGGGCGATGGCCACAGGCTTCGCCCTCGAGGTCACCACCGATCGCGCTGCACGCTCCGGCACCAGCGACTCGAGTCGTGATTCCGTGCGTTGTCGCACAGCATTGAGTTCAATTTCGAGCGCATCCCAAGTCGCAAATCCCGTTGAAATCGCAAGGCGGGATTGGTCCTCCTTGCGAATGGGCAACGCATGCGTTTGAAGACCTGTCGCGAACTGCACGCGGTGCTCAAGGCGCCTTAGAAACAAGTACGCTTCGGCAAGCTCATGACTCTCGCGCTCGGTCACAAGTCCACGAGCGCGGAGACGCTTCAACGCATCGAGCGTGTGTACGACTCTTAGACTTGAGTCGCGACCTCCCCAAACGAGTTGAAGTGACTGGACGAAAAACTCGACCGAGCGAATCCCACCGCGACCAATCTTGAGATCGCGGTCCACGTCGCTTCCCGCTTCAAGCCGGGCCTGCAGCAGCAGATCGATAACTTCTTCCGCGACGCGCGGCTCCACAGTCCTTCGCCAAACGAACGGCGACAAAGTGGAGAGCGCCTCTTCTCCAAACACCAGATCACCAGCAGAAGGGCGCGCACGGAGCAACGCAGCACGCTCCCACGTTCGACCCCACGTTTCATAATATTGCTCAACTGCTGCAAGCGAGTTGACGAGCGGCCCCTTCGTTCCCTCGGGCCGAAGACGCAAGTCAACACGCCACGCTGGAGCCGTTTCATGGGGTTGGTCGAGATACGCCACAAGCCTCATCGCGACGCGCGCAAAATACTCGTGCAGCGAAACGTCACTCTCTTTGTCGCCTTTTTGAACACTGCCGTCGTCGGTTGCATAAAGAAAAATCAAGTCCACATCGCTTCCGGCATTCAGTTCCAGACCCCCTAGCTTGCCCATTCCGAGCACAGAAAACGGGCAACGTTCACCATTGGACGCAATTGGAATTCCGAATCGTTCTTCGGCCCAGACGAATGCCGCATCGAGCGCCGCGCCAATGCATGCATCCGCAAGGTGGCTCAATTCGCGTGCGGTGACATCTACATCGACACCTTGCAAGAGCTCGCGGGCAGCAATTCGTAACTTTTCCCGCTGTGAATACGCCGAGAGCACACCGGCAACTCGTTCGTCCTCCATTCCAGCCAAGCGTCCGCGAAGGGCGCGCTGAATCGTGCGGGCATCGCGCGCGGTACGAATGCCCCGCGCAAAGGTGGACACGTCTTCGGGATGGGTTTCGAGATGGCGAAAAAGAGCGGGGTATGCGAGAGCAACGGTCTCGGCCACGGAAAGCGCGTCGCTCGACGAAGGGCCCGCTTCCCGCAACGTCGCAATCCACTGCGCAACACGCTCACGGTCAACCGACTCCACAGAGTCGCGCAGCTCCGCGAGCATCGACTTCATGCGTGTGGCACATACAACGGAAAGAGAAACAGCACGGCCCAATCAAAGAGCACGTGCGACACCACGCTCGGAGCCACTCGTCCAAAAATGCGCGCAACGCCTCCCCACACAACCCCGGCACCTAAGGCGGCAATCACAAGCAACGGGTTCAACGATCCATTCGCCGCACGTAATGCCCACATCGTGGGCGCATGCGCAAGCGAATACAAAAGGGCCGATACAAGCCAGGCGCGTTCCTTCGCCACGTTCTCGAGCAAGCGCGTGACGAGCAATCGCCAAGTCAGCTCTTCACTTGTTGCGATCAATGCGACGAGAGCGAACCAAGGAAGTGAACTTGTTTGAACGAGCCGGCTCGCGCCCACTTGCGTGTACACGCGGCTAAGCCACGCCATCGGAGTCGCACGCCCATCAATCAGATAACGATTGAACGCATAGGCGCACACAAAGAGAACTGCCGCTGCAAAAAAACCGCGCGACAAGTCGCCCCACTTCGGCAAGAGCCTTTCGCGCAGTTCACGATCTGCCCGAAGTCGCGTAAGCGCGTACAACCCAAACGTTGCATTGGGAATCAGCACCATCATCCAAACGCGAAGCGTTCCAGCTCGCACCGGCTCAAACGCGAAGTAACTCCCCACGCTTACCGAGGCCGCCACAATAAGCGACGCAAGCAGCGAAACCATGTCGCGACTTTACGACGAGCGACGGACGCGTGGGTAATTCATGCGTCATGCGGTGGATGCAATGATCGGCGCCGCGACATTTCTCGACGAGGAAGAAAAAACAAAAAAACGCGCAAAAAAAAACACACAGCGATGGGCACGAAAATTCGTAGCGCAGCATGTTAACTTTCGCTTGCCAGACCGACGCCAGGTCTTGTACTCGTACGGATTACAAATGACCCCACGATTCTCTACAGCAGTGCATCTGTTGGTCCTTGTCGCGCGCGCGAACCGCGTTGGCGACCGTGC
>JAHFDX010000363.1 GCA_023248785.1 Myxococcales bacterium | reverse complement strand
GAGGTCACCATCGGACGGCTTGGTGAGCGCGTTCGAAGCACCATTCAGAGCATGCTCGATCGCGCTATTGCCGATCGCGCAAGCGTTTTTTTTGGCTGATGCCTACAGGAGTTCTTGTCGTTGATAAGCCTCTTGGCATTACGAGCTTCGACGTCGTGGCTCGCCTGCTCAAGCGCTTGTCAGAACGGAAGATAGGCCACACCGGCACACTTGATCCGATGGCAACAGGCGTTCTCATCGTGTGTCTTGGCGAAGCAACAAAGCTCGTAAATGTACTCAATGTTGCTACAAAAAAATACCGCACGACGATCGCCCTCGGTTCAACGACCGACACGCTCGACGCCACTGGAACATTGATCTCCACCCTGCCCGTAGCGCCAGAATGGACCCTAGCCCTGCCCAACGTGCTCGGTGCGGAACGACAACGCACGATGCAGGTGCCACCCGCGATTTCGGCGATCCACGTCGATGGCGAGCGCGCATACCAAAGAGCGCGACGCGGCGAAGTCGTCAACATCCCCGAGAGGCCCGTCCGCGTGCTGCAGCTCGAGTGCATCGCAAGTTTCCCGGAACCGCCAAGCCTCACGCTCGAGGTCCAGGTGTCGAAGGGCTACTACGTGCGCTCGCTCGCGCGCGATTTGGCCGCAGGACTCGGGACGGTGGGTCACCTCACGCTACTCGAACGACTCTCCGTCGGCGATTTTTCGCTCACAGAGAGTGTCCGGTGCGATGCGCCGGAGTCCGTACTTCTGGATGCCCTCATCCCTGTGGCCACTGCCGCTCGCCGGGTGTTGCGGGTCGTGTGCCTTACCGGCGAAGGCGTGAGGCGGGCGCAAATGGGGCAGCGAATATTGTGGTCCGACACGTCGTCTTCGCCAAGCGAAGGAACGTTTGCCCTCATGGACGAGAACGAAACGCTCGTGGCAATTGCATCGAACGACGAAACCGACGGCCTAAGGGTCGTGCGAGGTTTTGTGGCGCGTTAAAGGACTAACGAAGTTCCTTGAGTTGCGCCTCGGCTTCCTTCGCCTTCGCTCCTTTCGGGTCGCGCTGCAGATAATCGCGGAAGCGTTTCTTCGCTTCGTCTTTTTTCCCCGCGCCCGAATACGCGACACCAAGCCAATACTGGACAATGGCGTGATCGGGACTCGCCTTTGCAAGCTGCTCGAGCTCGGATGCGGCCACGTCGAAATCCTTCGCCGCAAGCAAACAGGTTGCTCGATCGAAACGTACCCGTGGTTCATCTTTTAACGAAAGTGCACGACCTAACGCGTCAGCGCACTCACGCGCCTTTCGCATGGCTCGAAATGTTGTGCCGAGCTCCATCCACAGCGTCACGTCTTGCCCTGCGTGCCGACAAGCAAGCTCAAGTTCTCGCAACGCCTCCTCGTCCTTCTTTTCCTCATGCAGAACCTGTGCGAGCGCCAAGTGATACGAGCCAACAGTTGGTGCTTGCGCTATCGCGGCGCGAAAATGGCGTTCGCCTTCCGCCGTAAGGCCTACCGCTGTCTCCGCAAGACCGAGACTAAAAGTCAGCTCGTGCGCACCGAGCTTTGCTACGAACGGCTGAGACAGCAGCGCCTTCGCTTCGGCGTAACGTTTCGCATCAATCAGCAGTGCCGAATAGTTGATGAGCGCATGAAGGAGATTTGGTTTCAGCGATAACGCGTGCTTGAAATGCGTTTCGGCACTGGCTTGATCTGAAAGCCCCTCGAACGCCGACGCAAGATAGGAATGCGCCTCCGCATTTTTGGGTTCCTTTGCGACGATCACCTCAAACAGTTGCCTCGCCTTGGCATGGTCTCCCTTAAGGAGCGCATCCTCTCCCTCCTTGAGAGACGAGCCGTGCGATTTCGCGTCATTTGCCAAGAGAGCGACGGAATCGGAAGATGAATTTGCAGGTTTTGGCTCCCCACCACACGCTGCGATTCCAAGAAGAAAAATGGCCTCTCGACAGAGCTTCATACATGACTCCTTAGCGCGATCGTTTCCAAGAAGACACCCAAACGCCCCTCATCCTTGGCCCCCCCTCCCGAAGGATGACATGGGGTGGGGGAGGTCGCTCAGGACAGCATGTGGAATGACGAGCTGACCGCCCGTCATTCTTGGAGGACGGAGAGCACTGAGTCTCGAATGTGGCGACTTCGCTCCGCGCTCCCAACACGCGTCCCATCGCGCTCAAGGACATAGAAGATATCGACGACCTTCGCACCCTCGGTGTTAATCTTCGAGAGCTCAATATTGAGCCCAAGGTCCGTAAGCGCTTGCGCGACCGAAAATAGAAAACCCGGGCGATCCTTTCCCATGACCTCGACGATCGTGTGACGTGACGATGCATTCGCGTCCACCACAACTTCGGTCTCGACGGCCGGGCTCGGACGCTCCCGCCATCGCGATCCACTTCCAAGACGCGCGACTATCAACTCGGCCGGCAACTGAGTCCCCGTACATACCGCCCGCAGATCCGCCATCAGGCGCGGGAATGCACGTTCAACACCCGCTGCGCCATCTGTGCGATCACGGACCCAAAAGAGGTCAACCGCTTCTTGCTGGCCACACTGCGATCGCGAGTACACCTGCGCTCCGAGAACTTCGAGACGATTCGCCGTGAGCGCGCCCGCCACCTTGGCAAGCAAGCCGGGCGCGTCATCCGCCACAACGCAGAGCTCGACGTAGTCAGAACGCCCATCACCCCCTTCTCGCCGCGCAGCCACTTCGATGAGAGCGGCAACCACCGGCGCAGATCCACGCCCAAGGGCAAGCTCGGCATGGCGCACGATCGACTGTGGGCCATTCGAAACGAGATAGCGCTCGGGCATGCTTCGAAGAAACTCGTCAAGCGCCTTCACATCATGGGACCACTCGAGAACCGCCGCCTGCTCCACGCGCTTTCGCCGTTCATCCGGCACCGTGAAACCTCCTCCAAGAGTTGCGTCGCACCGCAAGAAAAGGTCGTCGAGCATGCGGAGTTTCCACGACGTCATGGCCGTTGGCGACGTGGTCGATATGTCAACCACGGTAAGAAGATAAAGATTGCGCAGCATCTCTCGGTCTTGGACTTTGGCGCAAAAATCCGCGATGGTCGCCGGATCATCGAGATCGCACCGCGTGGCTGCGTGGTACATCGCAAGATGCAGATCAACGAGCGTTCGAACCTCGTGGGTTTCATCTCGCGTGAGGCCGAGCCGAGGCGCGATCGCGTCGCAAAGCTTGGCGCCAGTCCGCGAGTGGTTCTTTCGCGAACCGGTTTCGTCCGGGTATCCCTTCCCGACATCGTGAAGAAGCGTTGCGAGAAACAGCACGCGCGGAGACGCAATTTCCGCGGCGAGGCGGCTTGCGAGCGGGTGCTGCTGGGCCTGCTCTCCTCGGCACAGGGCGCGTAGGTAATCGACTGCCGCTACGCTATGCACGTCGACCGTGTACACATGGTAGATGTCGTGATGCACGCGCCCCACGACGGGTGCAAATTCCGGAAGCATGGCAAGCAGCAAACCCACATCGTGAAGTTCCTTGACCATTGAGCCGGTGCGCGTCCGCACCGAAGGTACCCAACAGAGAAGGTCGAGAAACAACCGCGCTGTTTCCTCAGACTGCCGAAGCGTCTCGCACCACTCGGGCGAATCAGATGCGCGCGTCACGGCTTCGCGCGCGTAGGGCAAGACCGGCAACGTCGATCGCATGCACGTGGAGTAGAGACGTATTGCTAGCACCGGATCGCGCGCGAGCTCTTTTGTACCCGGAATGGTTACGTGACCGTCAAAGAGATGAAGGCCGTTCCCCATGTCTTGGATCGAGGGCTTCGCACGTCTTAACACTGGGCGAGCCCGTTCAAACAAACGCTCGCGTGCGCGAGAAATAACGCGCGCATGCAGATAGTAGTCGCGCATCAGCTGTTCCGCCGCTTCGGCTCTGTCGCCTCCGTATCCCAAATCAATCGCGATCAGCTCTTGCTCATCGAACGCCAATCGATCCGACCGACGCCCAGACCGCGAGTGCAACCGGTTACGAACGCGCCACACAAATTCCTCGGCCGCCCCTAGTTCATGTGCTTCGCGCGCGACAAGCACGCCAAGGCGTACGAGTTCTGCCCACGTTCCATTAATGCCTCCCTCGTTCGATACGGCATACCGCGCGCGAACCGCCCAGCGCACGCCATCAAGATCGCGCAGCCCCCCCGCTCCAAATTTAACATCGGGCTCAAGCAAGTACATCGAACCGCCAAACCGCGCGTGCCGCTCCGCCGCTTCCTGATCGAGACGATCAAAAAACGCACCCAGCTCTGCTTCAGAAAAGAGTCCCGCCCGTGCGCGGCGGACAACATCCTCAACAAGCGCGCCGTTTCCTGCAATAAAGCGAAGGTCGACCAACGATGTGGCCGTCGCCAAATCCTCGTGGGCGAGATGAACCATTCGAGGCCCTTCGACAACTTGGTGCCCAATCGTGAGACCGGCACCCCACAACGGATAGAGTAGCGCCTCGACAAACGCCTCCTGGCGCTCTTTTGCGTGAGAGCGAGGAGCTACGACGACCCGCACATCTACGTCACTTCGAAGGGCGACCGCGCCGCGCCCATACCTGCCAACGGCCGAAAGCACATAGTCATTGGCCAAGGCAACTCCTTGATCTAGTTTTTGCGCGGCGGCCGTGAACATTGCAGCTAGCAATTCGTCCAGAAAGGCTGCGTGCGCGCGCCCGAGCTCGATGCCATCGCGACCCTGCGCAATGCCCGCCGTGAGCGATGCTCGCGCTGATGCGATGTAGTCTTTTAGGGTTTTTGGGTCTAGGTGCGAAATCGTCACATC
>JAHFDX010000362.1 GCA_023248785.1 Myxococcales bacterium | reverse complement strand
AAACTCGCCGCGTCACTCTTCAATCGGAGCTGCAACGCGCGCCGACTCTTCGTCGACATCATCGTTGTCTGGCGGCTCTGCCTTCGTATACGCCGCACGTGGGGAAACGTGTGTGCGATGCGCGACCGCTTGCGCGCCATGCGAACCGCCTCGATGCCGACCGCGCGCGCTCTTCTTCTTCGCTCGCCGAGCCACCTGGGGCCGCTCGATGCATTGGTGGTCGGAACTAGGACACGCGATGCGCACGTGAAGGTGATCGTCGTGGGGCAACGACCCGCGTGGCTGCGCCATGACGCTCGCCGCGCGAATGCGAACGCTTTCGGCGATCCCCGCCTTGTGGGCATACTCAAGCAATCGCTGCCGCACGTGCGTTGCAATGAAGATGTGCGTTACGCGCGCTTCTGGATCACTTATGAGCGATTGGATAAACGTCCACGTGCGCGCCTCATCCAGGTGAGCGCCTTTCCACTTCGCGCTCGACCCATCCTCGCGAAACGAAATCAGTGCACCCGGAAGAAGCGGGCGGCCGCTTTTGTTTCGTATGTAGAATGCAACATCGGCGTCACGCCCGCTCTCGTGCGAACGATGGCGATGGACATCGCCCCCACCCGGCTTGGATAAATGGCCCACCGACGCGATGGCATCCGGGTACTTAACGCGCACAGCGCGTGCGGCTCGGTCGAGCGCCGAAACCAAGGGCTCGAGGCCCCAACGAACATCGCCCGCAGCGTGACTCGGAAGGATTCGCAAGTACGGCGCTTCCTCAAGATGCGCGCCGCCCACGAGCTTGCCTTCTGTCGGCGAACCAACGCTCCGCCCATAGCGCGTTGAGGTGTTCGAAGCTCTTCGTGCAGTGGGTCGCTCAATAGGCGCTCCCGACTTCGCAGCCTCGGCCGTTGGGGGCTTTGGAGCCAAGAGCGCCAACCCCACCGCCCAGACCGTTGCTACGGTTCGCCACGGCATCTTCATGCACTTCCAGAGCAAGCACACTCAAGAATGAGGGGGCAAGTTTGTGTCGGGTTGGCAAACCCGTCCCGGTTGCACAGATGCTTCCTAACCGTGCCGATACGACGCCACGACTTGAATGAGCTGATCGCGCAAGGCCGCAATGTGCGAATCATTCTGCGTTTCCAGCGCAGCTCGAAATGTAGCGATCGCGTGCCCAAGATTCTCGCGCTCCGGACCCGACAGCTCGACGAAAAGTGCGTCGGCGCGTGCAAGTGCCGTTGCGTTCGGCAGCGACTCCCGCGGATGAAACTTGAGGCGCTCCATCTCCTTGCGCGCCGCCTCAATTTGCTTGGAGGTCAGGCGGCCGGGGGTTCGTTCGAGAACCATCGTCGCCTTTTTTCCGGTCGCATGAACGGTCGTTTCGACCTCGAGAATTCCATTCAGATCATAGGTAAATCGAACGTCGATGGATTCTTCGCCGGCCGGTGCGGCCCTAAGGCCCTTCACTTCGTATTCGCCCAACTTCTGGTTGTCGCAACAGAGCGAATGCTCTCCCTGGTACACCTCGACATGAATCGCCGTCTGCAAATCGTCCACGGTTGCAAACGACTTCACACGGCTCGCAGGGATCACGGTTCCGCGTTCGAGGATCGGAGAAAAAACTCCCGCGATGCGCGTGCCGCCGAAGCTCGTAGACGTCGCGATCCCCATCGTAAACGGCGCGACGTCCGTCACCACCAGATCGTCAATGGCGCGATCAGCCCGTTTGAGACCCGCTTGCACGGCCGCACCCATCGCCACCGCTTCGTCGGGGGGCAATTTGCGCGACGGCAGTTTGCCAAAAATCTGTGCTGCCAACCGAGCCACGCAGGGCAGTCGTGTGGAACCGCCTACAAGCAAGACCTCGTCGATTTTCTCGGGCGTCAGGTTTGAGTCCCGAAGCGCGCGGAGGATCGGGGTTTTCATGCGCTCAAGTAAAGGAGTCCACTCAGATTCAGCGTCGTCGCGACTCAAGCGCGCTTCGATGTGGATGGTACGACCCGCGCCCACGGGCACGTCGGTAAGTACAATCGCTGTGTCGTTTGCATCGGAAAGACGTTTTTTCGCATCTTCGCACGAACGTAGCAGCCGAGCCCACGCGCGCGGGTCATTGCGCGCGTCGATACGCTGGTCCGCCATCACGCGACGTGCGATTCGCTCCGCGAGTGCCGCATCGAAGTCATCGCCGCCAAGACGCGCATCCCCTGCAGACGACTGAATTTCGATGACCCCCTCGATAATTTCAAGGACGGTCACATCAAAGGTGCCACCGCCTAGGTCCAGAATCACCGCGCGCAACTCGCGTTCACGTTCGTGCAAGCCATACGCAAGCACGGCCGCTGTTGGCTCGTTGATGATGCGCTCGATGGTAAGGCCCGCAATGGCCCCCGCATCGCGCGTCGCTTGCCGCTGCAGATCACCAAAATACGCGGGCACCGTTACTACGGCTTCCGTGACGCTTTCGCCGAGCGCGGCTTCTGCATCCTTTCGAAGAGATGCGAGAACCATGGCCGAAAGCTCCTGCGGCGTGAACTTCTTCAGCCCGAGATCGTAGACCTTCTCGGTCCCCATATCGCGTTTGAAGGAAAGTGCGGTCCGCGTTGGATGCGTTGTTGCACGAGCGCGCGCAGGTGCACCCACAAGGACACCGCCGTCATCCGTAAGGCTCACGGCGCTGGGCGTGAGCACTTGTCCTAACCCGTTATGAATGAGGGTCGGCTCGCCCCCTTTGAGCACCGAGACGAGTGAGTACGTTGTCCCGAGATCGATGCCAACGATGAGACCCTTTTCACTCACTTGATTCCTCCACAACGGGCAAGGCCGGCATCGCTTACCTTCGCATCGAAGACTCCTCGGATTGAAGCACGATCAGACATTGTGTCCCGAGTGTCTCGCGAGGAATCGGCAAGCGAATGGTTCATCCACGCATCAAAGTCATCAAGAAGGTCGTGTGAAATGGACCAGACTGGGTCCAAGGGCATGACAGCGGGCGGCGATTCGGTTTTCGATCCCACCATTGCACTACCTCCCCGAATTTCCGCTTCTTCACATCCCCTACCCACCGCAAAGTGAAGAATCGAAGCGAGGGCAAGCCCAAAGCCAAGGAATGCCCCCAGTCTAATTGGGAAACATCCGTCCTCCACCTAGGCGCGGACGATTCATCCTTGCCAACGGTCAACGCGGGGCCAAGCTCCTTCGCCAATAGAGGCGCATGCCACTTCAAAAGCCCCCATGTAGCCTTCGCTTGCGCGGGACTCCTCAATGCGAACAACCCAAGAGGGCGCCGCGCTGCGAGGAGATTGTTTTCCCGCGTCGCTTGAGCAATCGCAGTGCGCACTTCCGTTTCAAGCGCCCGCGGGAGTGCGGCAAGTTCACGGATCACCGCCCACCAAAAGACACCGCGCCCTTCGAGGATCTTTGCCTCACTCGCTGACGCGCCCATCCACTGTTCAAATGCGCTCTGCAAGCGCTCCGCCATGTCAAGTTCGCCCTTCTCGTGAAGACGCAGCACGATGTCGAGCGTCGTCAAAACAGGCGGAGCGTCGAGGTCGATGTGGTCCGTCAATTGCCGATAGCATTTCAGCAACCTCTGGGCGGCTTCGACCAAACGCCCGTCGCTCACGAGCGCCTCAATTGCATGAGGCGTGAGGATTCGTACCGAAGCGAAATCGCGCGACGAGGGCGCAGCACTTGGTGGGGGCTCGGGCACCTGCTCTGGTGTGGCCACAGGTGGCAACGGGAAAGCGCACGCGTCGAGCGCGACCTCGTACCCAAGGTCGGGCTCGCCAACTGGAGCTACGGGAGAGGCTGGAGCTACGGGAGAGGCTGGAGCTACGGGAGAGGTGTCCGTCAACGATTCCCCGTCGCCGTCCGCCCATAGTCCTGCGGCCTCGCGCCAGGTCAGAATGGTCCTTGCAAGTTCGTAGGCCTCGCGAAGCCGCAAAAACCCCTCTTGATCTACTTCCGGCCTTCGCGTCCACAGCAAACGGAGATAAGCGCGCCGGACCTGCTCGCTTGTTACATCGTCCTTTAGTCCAAGTTCTAAGAGTGCTTCATCAAACGTCACGCCGCGCACCATACACCGACGCAACGGCCTCCGGAGCAGCGCATCGATATCGATAAGGATGGATAGATTTCGATAATTTACGTTTTTCGCGTTAGCGACCTATTCAGAATGCCGGGCTTCCTTTGGCCACTCGACACGAAAATGGTATTATAAAAGTATGAAATCGAATGCCAAGTCGAGCATCACGCTGCCCTACGAGGAACTCGTGCTCGTCGAACAGCTGAAGGCTCGATTGCACGCCAAGAGCAACGTCGATGTCATCCGGCAGAGCTTGCGACTCATGAAGGAAACAACCGATCGCAAACAACTGCGGGATGCGTATCGGCAAGCCTCATTGGCCACGCGTGCGCAGCTTCTCAAGGAGATCGGGGAGCTGGATCATCTGGCCGGTGAAGGGTTCGACGAATGATCGTTCGGCACGGAGTTCTGTACTTGGCCGATCTCAATCCAAGATTCGGAACCGAGCCCGGTAAGCTCCGCCCCGTATTGGTGATCCAATCGGATCTATTAAATCAGGTCGGTCATCCATCGACATGGGTGCTGCCCTGCACGACGCGTCTTGTTGGCGAGAACGTCTTACGCGTCGAGCTTCCAAAAGGGATTGCGGGCAATAAAGTTGATTGCGAGATCTTGATCGATCAGAGCCGAGCACTCGACAATCGACGGATAAAACGGACGCTGAAATCGCTACCCAGGCCTATTCTTCAAGAGGTCAAAGAGAAGTTGCGACGGCTCGGAGAATTGTGATCGCGTTTGCAGAC
>JAHFDX010000361.1 GCA_023248785.1 Myxococcales bacterium | reverse complement strand
TGGGCGATGACGCTCCTGATGACGACGAGCGCGAAAGCATCGAGGTCGAATCGGCCCCGGTGAGCAGTTCCACGTCGCTCGAGCGCTTCGACCCTATGGCGGCATACATGCGTGAGGTGCAGCGGCATCCGCTCCTCACGCCGGAGGAAACACATCAGCTCGCCACACGGTTCTTGGAAACTCAAGATCCGAAGATAGCCGCGCGCCTCGTCACGGCGAACCTCCGACTTGTCGTTAAGATCGCGTACGAATATCGCCGGGCATACAAGAACATGATGGACCTCGTACAAGAGGGAAACATTGGCTTGATGCAGGCTGTTCGAAGGTACGATCCGTATCGGGGAGTTAAGCTTTCGAGTTACGCCGCGCTTTGGATCCGCGCGTACATCCTGCGCTTCATCCTCAACAACTGGCGGCTCGTAAAGCTCGGAACGACACAAGCGCAGCGGCGCTTGTTTTACAACTTGAACAAGAAGCGCGACGAGCTCAAGGCCATGGGCATTGAACCCACGCACGCAGAAATCGCCAAGCAGCTCAACGTGCACGAAACCGACGTAGCTGAGATGGACATGCGCCTTTCCTCGAGTGAGCGTTCGCTCGATGCGCCGGTGGGTGACGCGGAGGGACGCGCAGTCACGCGCGCCGAACTAATGCCCAGCCTCACGGCGGGACCCGACGTTCTTTTGGCCGATGAAGAACTCCAGGGTCTGTTGCGTGACAAGCTCGCAAACTTCCGCCAAACGATCTTGGGTAAGGAGAAGGAGCTCGCCATCTTCGACCAACGACTGGTTGCTGAAGAGCCTCTTACACTTCAAGAGATTGGCGAGCGTTTTGGCATTTCGCGCGAACGGGTGCGCCAACTCGAACAACGCCTAACCACGCGCTTGCGTGAGTTTTTGCAGAACGAAATCCTCGATGTCGCCGAACTCGCCGAAGTCGACCATTAATAGCTCTCCCGTTCTCTACATTGTAGCGACGCCGATCGGTCACATGGGTGATCTCTCGATACGCGCTGCCAACGTTTTGAGGGCCGTCGACATTGTGTTCGCCGAAGACACCCGCCGCACGCGCACGTTGCTCGGACACATCGGCTCCACGCCTTCACGCGTCCTTCGCCTCGATGCGCATGCCACCGAGAGCGACATCGCTCAGGCGGTAGAAACATTGCTAAAGGGCAATGACGCAGCACTCGTTTCGGACGCAGGAACACCGCTCGTGAGCGATCCTGGAAGCGCTCTCATAGAGCGTGCCATTGACAAGGGCGTACGCGTCGTTCCAATCCCCGGCCCATGCGCTCCTGTTGTCGCTTTATGTGCGAGCGGCATTTGCGGTAACGGAGCATTTCGTTTCGTTGGATTCCTATCCCGCAATGCGAGCAAACAGGCCGAGGAAATCGCCACGATCGCGCAAACCCCCGAAGCAGTTGTGCTCTTCGAGGCTCCGTCGCGCATTCACAACACGCTCGTTGCGCTGTCCGATGCAATGCCCCATCGCGCGGCCTGCGTCGCACGTGAACTCACCAAGGTGCACGAGGAATTTCTACGCGGCACGGTCGCCGAACTTGCCACCCTCGATCGCGAATGGATTGGAGAGATCGTTCTCGTCCTTTCACCGTACGAGCCCGCCACCGAGACAACGGTAACCAATGATCAACTCGACGAACGCATCCGCCTCGAGCTTAGGGCCAATCTGCACCCAAAGACCATTGCGAGCAAGCTTGCCGCGTGGAGCGGGAGGCAACGGCGAGACGTGTATCAGCGCATCGTTGAACTGAAGGGGCAAAAATAGTACTTCATATGTTACAATTTCGCACCGAGCGCTTCTTCCACTTGGGACTGACTGTATCCAACGAGAATTCGCCCACGCACATCGAGCACGGGAATGCTCCCCCCCCGCAAGCCTGCGCGGTTGAGCTTTTGGCGCATTTCCTTTTGTGCCTCAGGGTCCTTCTCAATGTCCTTCTCGACGAACGCAACGTTGCGACGCTTGAGAAACGACGCAGCCTGGTGACACGGCCCACACCATTCCGCACCATAGATGATCACACTCGGTGGGCTGTTGGGCTGGGGCTGACCCGGCTCGTCGGGTGCCGTCGCTTCCGGCCTAGGTGCTGTTGACGTCGGCGAAAGAGTCGGTCCCGTCTTTGTGCGACGCAACACCGCCAGCTTCTCGAACTCGTCGAGAGTGCTTACGCTGACGGGGTACGTTCCATCGGCACCCTTCGCGCGCAAGTCGGCCACAAAAATGCGTTCACGATGGGTGCCGTCGCTACGCTCGGGATCGAGCACGCGCACTGCCGATCGCGCAGATTCGGGTACTTCGCTGGGCGATTGCGCAACATTGAAGTCTCCGTGCTCGTCGATCCACGTCAGAAGTAGCCCAGCCGAATCGTCTCGTACCGCGAAGGGAACACCGTTCTTGTCCGTTCCAGATTTTCCCTTGCAGGTCATGGAGGAAAGGCTCAAGACGATCACCAAGAGCCAACAAGTCCACGGTGCACGGCGACGCCAAGTGTTCACGTACCGACCTCGTCACTTAGCTTAGCCCATTCTGCCATCATCTCTTCGACTCTCGAGGAAAGGCTCCGCTCCTGCTCGGCAAGATCAGCGAGCTTCTCCCAGTCGTCAGCAGGATGTCCCTTAAGATCGTCGCGCAGACACACCAGCTCCACTTCCGCTTTCGCGATGGCGGCCTCGAGCTCGCCGATTCGTCGCTTTTTGCGTTCGAATTCTCGTCGTTGCAGCTTACCCGTTTCGAACGAGATCCGTCCTGCCCCTTCCTGCACGGGCTCGCGCTTGATCTCGACGGCCGCGACGGACGCTTCATCATCGAGAATGGGCGGAGGAGCTTGCAGATCGCGAAATGAAGTCATGGTGACTTCACACCGCCCGTCACGCAATGTCACGACGCGCGTGCTCACATTTTCGAGAAACCGTCGATCGTGCGAGATGAAGAGGACGGTCCCTTCAAACGAGACAAGTGCCTCCTCAAGAATTTCGGCCGCGGGAATATCTAAGTGGTTTGTTGGTTCGTCGAGGAACAGAACGTTGCGAGGTTCGAGCAAGAGTTTTGCAAGCGCGAGACGCGATCGCTCCCCTCCGGAGAATGTCGAAATCGTTCGCAACGGGTCGTCGCCGTAAAAGCGAAAGCGCGCAAGGTACTGCCGCGCGGACTCCACGGTGAGATCGCCGCGCACGAGGCGCAGTTGCTCCACCGAAGAGAGCGACGCGTCGAGTTCACCCAGGTGCTGATCGAAGTATCCGTCTTGCAAATTGGTTCCACGCCTAACCGCCCCCCGATCTTCTTTGGAACCAACGCCCGCGAGAATCTTCAGCAACGTCGACTTGCCCGAACCATTCGGCCCGACAATGGCTACGCGTTCGCCTCGCCGAACGAGCAAGTCGACACCCGAGAAAAGCTGCCTTCCTCCACGCTCCGCGGAAACACCCTTCGCTTCAAACACGATATCTCCCGAGCGCAACGCCGGTGCGAAGCGAAATGCCATCCTCTCGGCGCCTGCCCACACGTCCTCCGGGCGCTCTGCGCGTTCGAGCTTTTCGAGCATTTTTCGCCGGCTCTGCGCCTGCTTCGTTTTCTGCCCGGCGATGTTTCGACGAATGAAGTCTTCCGTCTTTGAAATGAACTCCTGCTGACGTTGCACAATGGATTCTTCGCGTGCGAGATCTTCCTCGCGTGCCACGATGTAATCCGAATAGGGCAGCGGATATATTCGCGCGCGTTGCCTCCCAAGCTCGATGGTCTTGTTCGTGACCACGTCCAGAAACGCCCGATCGTGCGATACCACCATGACCGCAGCGCGCAGCCCGCGCAGGTAATGTTCGAGCCAATCAATGGTGTCGAGGTCGAGATGATTAGTTGGCTCGTCCAGCAACAGAAGACTCGAGTCCGTAGCCAAAATCGTCCCGAGTCGCAGGCGACCCCGCTCGCCCCCAGACAAGGACACAACGGGACGCGCAAGGTCACAGTCGGCAAAACCGAGTTTCGTCGCAAGCTCTGCCACCCGACGTTCGAGCGCGTCGCCCCGCGCCAAATGATACGCGTCTTGCAGCCGTGCAAGGTCAGAGAGCGCTTCCTTCGTTCCTGAAGACGCGCGTTCCTCAGCCTTTCGGAGTTGCGAACGCAGTTCAACGATGGCTCGGAATTCCGAGAGAAAGGCTTCGAGCACGGTCCCTTCAGGGACATGTTCGTGTGACTGGCGGTAGTACCCAAGCGAAGCTTCGTTTCGCCGAACAACGGAGCCAGAGTCCGGCTCGAGCTCGCCGGCCATCAAGCGGAGTAATGTCGATTTTCCCGAGCCATTTGGTGCAACGAGACCCACGCGGTCCCCGAGCGCGAGGCTGAACGACACCTCTTCGAAGAGTGTGTTCGCACCGTAGCCAAATCGAAGCCTACCCACCTCAAGTACAGTCATGCGCTCGTCGTTTTGACACTCACGGTGTTACAAATATTTCGCCGTGACCTTCGCAAGCAGTCTTGACGTCGGCTGCAGAAGCGTAGGAACCACCTTTGTAATACCAAGTCGTGCGGCTAACCGAACAGCCCGAACGACAACCCCCAAGCAGATCGAGGAGCGGACAAGGCCCATCGGACCAAAGGCCACCCGCGTCGGCTGAACAGGCGGCCTTGGCTGATTGCGTTACCTCTCGGGAAACTCCCGCTTGCTCGACACACGCGATCGCCGTTCGGCAACTTCCATACACGACCGTGGAACACCCGCCGTCATCTTGCGTTGATCCGGGTTCGACGAAGCACACCCTCGGCGCGCCCGTGAGGCAGACGAAACCGTCGACACACGA
>JAHFDX010000360.1 GCA_023248785.1 Myxococcales bacterium | reverse complement strand
TCCGCGTACGAGAGCATGGTGAAGTGGTCGAGTGAACACGCGCGCGTGCTAACGATGGAAGATATCTCGAAGTTGGATCCGTCGAAGCTGTAGTCAGAGCTCGTCATCCACACGGCTTGGCATCGAGATCGGTCTGCACCTTCGAGTTCAATGCAGGAAGTTGTCCCTGAAGGGTGTACGCATCCTGCGCCAGCGTGAGTATCGCCTTGAGCTGGTTGTAGTACGCCCCCGAACCCGCGCCAGCATCGGATACTCCTCCGTCAGCAGCGCTGCTCAGTAGCGAAAGCACCTGGGTCTCGATCGACACCAAGTCGTTTGCGTATGCGCAGGTGGTTGTAAAATCGGACACTGCATCGGTCTTGAGCTGAACTGTCTTGGTCGCGGTGAGACTGTTGAGCGTGGTGACGGCCGGGCATGCCGATTTCTGAATGGCCGGACCGACGGAGGCAAGAATCGTCGCTTGCTTCTCGATGTCCGTCGTGTTGCACACACTGCCTGCGTCGGCAGTGGCGCCCTTCACGCACGTTTGCAGGTCGGCAATGAGAGCGTTCAATGCGGCCGTACTTGTGCTCTCGAGAGAGGTGCACGTGGTTAGCGTCGCCTATGAAGTCGAGACGATTTTCGCATCGCTCGCGTTGCACTTACCTGAGGTAGCGCTTGGGTTCTTCGTGGAAGCACTTGCGTTTGAATTAATCCCATCGTTTGACTCAAGTGACGCTTCACCGCCCGAACACGCTGCAAGGGCGAGGGGAAGTACAACGGCGGAGAGGCGAAATAGCGACTTCATAAACGACTCCTTGGTGGAACATTCCAGGGCGTGATGGCCTGTCTCAAAGGCTTAGCGCGCCCCGAAATTTGCGCTGGTTGCGATGTTGTTGCGGATTTCCACCACCTGAGCCGTTTTGGCCTTCTGCGGCCACCTAGTGTCAGTGCCCCTGTTTGCTGCTACGTCACCTTGCACCTTGTCTTCCGCCGTGACGACGACCCACGTGTTTCCTATCCCCGAGAGCAAAGAGCACGCTCTCGTCGATGGGTTGCGCGGGAAAAAGTCGTGGGCCGAGCGCGAGCTGTTGGTCGACTACCGTCCGTACGCCGCACGAGTGCTTTGCCGAATGCTCGGGCCACGAAGCGATCTCGACGATCTCGTGCATGACGTGTTTGTCAGAGCGTTGGAATGCATCGAACGCCTCGAGCCGGGTCAGTCGATCGCGGGGTGGCTCGGCGCCATTGCCGTGTTCATTGCTCGCGAAGACATACGGCGGCACAAACGACGACGGTGGCTCAGTTTTTTTTCCTTCGATGCCCTGCCTGAGCGCGAATCGGTGGAGGCTTCCCCCGAGATTTCACGCGCTCTTTCCGCTGTTTACGAAGCGCTTGATACGCTCGAACCGGACGAGCGTATTGTCTTTTCGCTTCGCCACCTCGACGAGCGCAAGCTCGAGGAGATCGCCGATTTGGTCGAGTGCTCTCTCGCAACCGTAAAACGACGTCTCGCGCGCGCCGACACAGCCTTTGCGGAACGCGCCGCCAATGATCTGTGGCTAGCCGATTGGCTCGCGGAGGGACACCTATGAACACAGAGCGTTGGGCAGAGCTTCGAGCAGCAAGCGACAGTTGGCTCACGCGACGAGAGGTGCCCCCCGCGGAGCAAGAGCTTCGTGCACTTCGCGGAGATGTTCAACGCGCAGGGCGACGACGCGCGATGACGCTTATGGCAGGCGTCGCCAGCATGGCTGCAGGAGTGGCGATCGTTATCGCGATTCGAAGTGCTACGGACAAGCCCCATGCGATCACGTTTGCATTGAATGGTGGCCTAGGGAAAACTGGCGAAGTTTGGGGGAACACAAATAGGGAAACAACGGTTACATTTAGTGACGGCTCCGAAGTAAAAGCCTCTTCAGCCGCAGAAGCGCGTGTCGTTGCACTGAGCGAACGCGGGGCGGAGATACGCCTTGAGCAAGGGGAATTGCACGCGCGTGTCATTCATCGCGACGAAACGCGCTGGGCAGTCCACGCGGGACACTTCACGATTCGCGTGACGGGAACGTCGTTCACCGCCGGATGGGATCCGAAGACAGAGCGCGTGCGGATCGCGATGGATGAAGGTCGAGTGGTTGTATTTGGCCCGTGTCTGGCGGACACGGGAGAGGCCTTGGTGGGAGGCGAGTCGCGGGAGTGGAAGTGTGGAGCACCCGCGGCACCGACCTCGACCTCGACCGGGCCCGTGCCCGTGCTCCCAACCTCGACCCCGACCTCGACCGTGCCCGTGCCCGTGCCCGTGCTCCCAACCCCGACCTCGAACCCGACCCCGCGGCCTTCGGCCTCTCCTGCGCTCGGACATAATGCTCCCGATGGTCGCATTCTGTCCGGCTCGGAGCCTACTCCCCCGACCTCGAACCCGACCGTACCCGCGCCCGTACCCGTGCCCGAACCCCCGCCCGTACCCGCGCCCCCCGAACCCACTTGGCGCGATCTTGCAAAAACCCGTCGCTACCAAGACGCATGGACCGCCGCGAAATCCACAAACGCCTCCGCGCAAGCGTCGTCCGTAGAACTCTATGAACTCGCGGAAGTCGCGCGCCTTGCCGGAGACCGTGCGGGCGCCGTTCAGCTATATCGATCAATTCGCGATCGATTTTCTGGAAGCGCGGAAGCGGCGCGCGCGGCGTTTCAACTTGGACGTCTATCCGGTTCGAGCGAGACGTACGGTTGGATGCAAACGTACCTTCGAGAGCAACCGACGGGCGCGTTCGCATCGGAAACGCTCGGGAGATTGATCGAGCTCTCCATGGCGCGCGGCGATCGACCCACCGCGACCACCTATGCGAAGCAATACCTTGCGCAGTATCCGACGGGCGCTCACGCGGAATATGCGCGGAGCGTCGTGGGTCCGTGAGCGCATTATCAGCCGCGGTCGCGGTTGCGCACGTTGTACTTCTCGACGGTGGGTCAGCGGAACTCGAGGCTGAACTCCGCGCAAGCGGACTATCGGTGTGCAGTGCGCCGTGTGAAGCAGCCGCGATGGTGCGTTGCACACCTGACTCGGCATGCACAACTCGCATACCGGGAATGCAGCCACATGAGCTGCCGTCCGCGACTCGCGATCAACGTGTGAAGCTTGCCGAGTCAGTGCGTGGATGGCTGCTCGAACGGGTCGCCCCGCTTCCTAAGGCGGCTGATTCGTCCGAGCAACCGTCAACCGTATTCGAGACGGCGTTGACGCTAAGCGGAATATGGCAAGGCGGCTCGCCAGGCATCAGCATCGGCGGACGGGCGAGCTGGTTTGCATTTCGAAAAATTGGGTTCACGGTCGAAGGGGCAGTGCCACTCACTTCGGCGACCGTGAGTGCAACAGAAGGCGAAAGCTCGTTGCGCTCGTGGATGTTTGGATGGGGTCTTACTCTGCGGTGGCTCGATGAGACGCTTCGCCTTCACACGACATTCGGGATGATGGCTGCAAGCGTCCTCGTGAGAGGCACTGCTTTCGCCCCGTATTCAAGCGGAAGCGACAGCATGTGGGCTGCACTTCCCTTTGCAAGGCTGGATTCAGGAGCCAATTTGGGGCGACATTTATTTGTTCCTCTTTCGGTTACGTTTGGTGTCGGGTTGCCCAGCACACAAATCACCTTCGCCGATCGCCCAGTTGCCCATTGGGCAACGCCCTTGGTTCGCCTTGAAGCAGGCACGGGATACCGATGGTGAGCCGTTTTTGAGAATCGCGGCCACTTGGAAAATATGAAAGCTCTTCGTCAACTTCCCCTTGCCACGCTGATCGCTTTCGTTGGCTGCAGCGCCAGACTTGAAGCCATCGGGTCCGCAACGCCAGACGGTTCCGTAACAGATGGCGGACGCGGTATGGCGCGGCTCGGTCCTTGTCCTTCCGACGACGGAGGAACGGGTGGGCTTGCCGGACTCGCGCCTGGTGCCTGCCCTGACGCCGGCACGACGAATCCCGATGGGAGTACGCCGACCCCCGATGCAAGCACTGAACAGTGCGGCGCAGACATGCTGTGCCTTAATGTGAAAGTAGACACGAGTGCATCAAATTACGGCCCAGCCGAGGAAGCAAAACTTCGCTTTGCCGTCGTCTGGGTCCCCGGCCCCTACAGCAAACCGGGTGCGACCGCGGAGGTCGTGACACCCCCCGTTGGAGGCTGGAAACGTGACGCGAATGGGCTCGTGAAAATTCGCGCGAGCGACGTTGGAAAGCCACAAGACGAAGGTCTCCTTGCCTGTCCACGCTCAAAGACGTCGCCGTATCAGTGCATCGATAATGCCAAAATCGGCTACGGGGTAGTCTTCGCGTTTGAGGACACCAACGCTGACGATCGCTTCGAATATTGCCCACCACCCAACGCATGCCTCTGGGCTGAGCAAGAATACGGCATCGCGAACGCCGCGCTCTTTCTTTCAAGCTCGGGCACGCACCCCCAAACTCCATGGCCCGCGCCTCCGAATACCAACGTGACGATGCCCGATTGGAACAGATACTTCCCACAAGGTGTCGTGATCGGCGCCCATGCGTATGGATTGATGAAAGTAAACGACGGAACTCCCAACGATCCGGACCGGCCGATTCCCAATTCGGGTGCCAAGAACACGTTTGATTGGACAGTCCAAGGGTGTGTGCTGCACTCAACGGGCGGAACGGTTTGTTCGTCCGTCGGCCCTGTGCTGAAATGACTTCCTACCGCAGTGGCGCACGAACCAGTTGCTGCGCCAGTGCATCGAACGCGCGCCTTCGCGGATCTTGCGCACGAAAAACCAAACGAAAAAAATCATGTTGCGCAACAACCGACGGCAACACACGCTGCAGCCGCTTGGCCTGCAATTCCTTT
>JAHFDX010000359.1:1135-4845 GCA_023248785.1 Myxococcales bacterium | reverse complement strand
TCCCCGATATCAGGTTGAGATCCTCCCACTTGGACGATGCAGTCCAGGGGCCAACGAGTTTCACGCTATTAATGTCTCCCTTGTCGGCGACGTTCGCAACAAGGTCAGAAGAACCGTCACCATCGATGTCGGTGACAAAGGCCCCTGCGGGATCATATGTGTCGGGCCACGCTCCCTTGATGGAGACGCTTGTGGCCTTCGCCCAGTCGCATGTCGGTCCATTCGACTTGGGTGCAGGGGGCGGCACGCTGTAAATTGTGAGCGTCCCTCCCGTTTGGCCGTTGCCGATGGCCCGTGAAAAGACCAGCACGCGCGGACACGGAGACGTTGCCTCACCGGGCGCTACTCGAACGATTCGCAATCGAGGTGGGGTGTCACCGTCCCAAGGAACGTCCTTTTGTTTTTCGAAGCGATTGGTCTCCGGGTTGTATTGCGCGACGTAGTCGGGACTCTTCGTTGCATGAACAAAAGCGTACGCGGGCGCGGTTGAGCCCGACGGCATTGCGGGGAGTGTGATGTCTGCCGCCGAAAGCTCCTCTGCGGGGAACATCTCATTCACAAATCCAGACGGCGCTGTTCCCTGTCCCTTCTCCCACGTGAGAACGGTGAATCGACTCGAGGATCCCAACCGTCCTATTAGTTTTGGCAGTTTGGTTTGTGCGCTCGACCCAACAACCGCCGAAGCCGTGAACGCCTGCAGCGATACCGCGTCGGCGCTCTCTTCGCGCAACGGACCGTATTGCACATAGAGCGGCGTGAACTCATTCGCAAACACGCGCACGATGTCGTCCGCACGATCACCATCGAAATCCGCCACGTGCAACTTCACGCCTTGCCCGAGGCTCGTCAGCTCTTTTGAACCATACGTCGACGAGATCGGAGTGCACGTGCCGTTGAAGCAGCCCCACGTATCATCAGGACACTGGTACGTATCGTTGCAAACGTAGCGGCATTGTCCGCACGAGGTGAGTCGTCCGCCTCCGGCGTCGCCACCTTCCACACGCGCCACACGCGAGTTCGCAAAGTCGCAATCCTCGCCCGCTTCTTGAACCGAATTGCCACAGAACGAGTTGAGGCGCTCAAGATTGGCGCATTGAACCAACGAAAACGCTGCACCGAGCAGATACGCGAGCTCGCGAAGTTTCACTTGTCACCGGATCGCGTGGTCAAAATCAATGATGGCTCGACGATACTACTCGCCTAATTCTCCGCGCGGGGGATGGAAGGAATGACCCGCCCCCAATGAGTGAACGGCAACGGTCCAGGGCCGGCTGACACAGTGATGCTACTCTGCCGTCCTTACATGGACCCGCGCGCCAACTCCTCCCTCATCTCGCGCCTTGGCCAGATGGCGCGTTCACTCGAATCTCAGTTCCTCGGCAAAGAAGAGGTCGTTCGCCTTTTGCTCATCAGCATGGTTGCTGGTGAGCATGCCGTTCTCGTGGGACCTCCAGGCACCGCGAAAAGTGCGTTGCTACGAGCGTTCGCGCGCGCTCTCGACGCCCGTTACTTCGAATACTTGCTCACTCGATTCACCGAGCCGAACGAAATCTTCGGCCCCGTCGACATTGCCGCGTTCCGCGAGGGTAAGTACGTGCGTCGGATTGAGGGAATGTTGCCTGAGGCCGAGATTGTGTTCTTGGACGAAGTGTTCAAAAGCAACTCGGCCATCTTGAACGCCCTGCTCACGCTTCTCAACGAGCGGCGATATACAAGCGGCGGCCAGGTGATTCGCTGTCCGATCATCAGTGCCTTCGGTGCATCGAACGAGGTGCCTGCCGATGAAAGTCTGACAGCGGTATTCGATCGATTTCTGTTACGTATTCGGAGCGACTACCTCGACGCGTATCACTTCCACGGCCTGCTCACGAAGGGGCTCGAGCATGAGATGATCGCGATGCAGGGCGAGCCGCAAAAAGAGACGCTCGTGCGTGCGAAGGAAATCCTCGAGGCGCAAAGGAACCTTGGAACGGCAACGCGGTTCACGGAAGAGTTCTTTTCCCACTACAAGAGCCTCGTTTTTCAAATCCGTGCAGAGGGCGTGAGCCTTTCGGATCGCCGGGTGGTCAAGATCTTGAAGCTCTTCGCCGCAAGCGCCTTTCTCGATGGACGAGCGGAGCCCGATCCGAGCGATTTTTTCTTGCTCAAACACGTTTGGAACAACCAGGATCAAGCGGTCGTCCTCGAATCGCTCGTCAATCCGGTGCTGGAAGCCTTCTATCGGCAGAACCCCAACAAGAAGCGGGTGGGCGCACTTGCGATTGGTATTGAAGCCCTCGCGGGCGAGATTGACCGCGTACGTCAGGTGCTCGTGGGGGCCACCACGATGACAGACGTGCAGCTGTTTGCGCAGCTCAAGGTGCTCCGTGACGTCAAGGCGGCGCTGGCCACAATGGCGGATGCGCGCGCGCCCGAATTGAACAAGCGAATTGACCAATTGCTCGAGGCGACCTTCAAGAGTGGACGATTCGCGCAACTGCAACTCTAGGAGGCGCCGTTGGTAATCGCACTGGGAACATTTCGAGGCCGGCTCTGCGCGATCGATACCTCCTCAACCATCGCCACCGTTGCGCTGTGGGAAAACGGCATCGTCGTACTCGAACGCGAGCGCGAAGCATCACACTCCTATGGCGAAACATTGCTCCCTTTGATCGACGAGGTGGTTCGCGAAGCCGGATGGTCGCCTCGATCGATTGAGCGATGGGGCGTGGGTCTTGGACCGGGCTCATTCACGGGCGTGCGCATTGCACTCGCTACGGTGAAGGGAATTGCGCTTTCGACAGGCTCTTCGGTAGTGGGCGTCAGCGGCTTCGATTCGCTCGCACTCACCGCGGATGGGGATCCGTCCGCTCAGGTGATCGAAGCTTATCGCAACGAGGTGTTCTTACGAATCCTTGAGGACGGTGTTTCCGATTCACCGCGGATTGTTTCCTACGGGGACGCACGCACGTTGCTGGATGCACTGGCAGAAGCGCATGAGGATTTCGTGTGCGTTGGCGAGGCGTGCAGCAGGCTCGGGCTGACTCGTGCGCGCACCCTTTGGAAGAAGCCGAGTGATGTCCCGCGCGCCGGACAAATTGCTCATCTTGCGTCGATCCACCCGCCCGCGAATCTCGATCTGATCGAACCGCTGTACATTCGGCCACCCGACATCACCGTGCCCAAAGGGACATGAGAGTTCCAGCGCGCGATGCAACAGTGGTTGCAGGTGGCGCCCTTCTGTGGGCGTTGATCGCCTTGTACATCGGATGGTTCGAGCGCCCTCAACCGCAGCCCACGCATGCTGATTGGTTCAAAGGTGTTACGTACGATCGTTACGTGAGATCCGAGCCTGAGGCGTTCATCGCGCACGTGGTTCGTATTGACATTCGGGCGTCCGGCGCGGAGTTGTTGGTAACCAACGGAGATACAGAATCAAAGCTCCCGTTTAGGGCAATGACAACGAGCGAGTTTGCGCGCCGCCGCAATGTGCACATTGCCGTAAACGGCGACTTCTTTCGGCCTTGGTGGCAGGACGGCCCCTTCGACTATTTCCCGCACGACGGAGATCCCGTTACGACGATGGGCCTCTCGATGGCCGAGGGTCGAATTGTGGCAGCGGGGTATGACAATGCGCACCGCGCCATCCTTCGCATATCCAACGCCGCCCGCGTCACGTTCAAGAAGCTCGACCCGAGCGAAGTGCGCGAGGCACTTTCTGGCGTGTGGTT
>JAHFDX010000359.1:0-1125 GCA_023248785.1 Myxococcales bacterium | reverse complement strand
CGGGGAGCTCGCGTTCTTTCCACACTTCGACGCGCAACCACGTACGGCGATTGCGCTTTCGGAGGATGAAAAGACGCTCTGGCTCATCGTGATCGACGGCCGGCAATACACCTACAGCCGAGGCATGCGCTTTGACGAGCTTGCCCGATTTGTGCGGAAGCTGGGCGCGTACGATGCTGCAAATCTCGATGGAGGCGGGTCAGCGACGCTTGTGCATCGACAAGCGAATGGCGACACCCATGTGGTCAACTCGACCATTCATCAGCGCATTCCCGGACGCGAGCGACCGGTCGCGAATCATCTCGGTATTCGGGTGGGTACCGAGTCAGAATCCACCCTCGAGTCCGATGCTCGGTAGCGTGACGGGCCCAAAAAGATCTGGCTCGCATACGTTTGAACTATTGCACTTCATGTTGAGTGCTTCCTTCGTAAGGGTTGCATTAAGCCATTCGACGACAAACGCTGCCCACGACGTTTCACTCATCTTCCAACGTTTTTCGAAACGCAAATCGAGTCGGAAAAACGCGGGCATTCGATATGCGTTATACGGCGGGACCTTTAGGTCCTCCCACTCAATTGAATAGGGGCTGCCTGTGTACATGACGAAGCGCGTGCCCATGCGCCATCCCTTGCCGAGGTCGTAGCCGAGCGCTGCGTTCAAGACGTGAGTGCGGTCGAACTCAGAGGGGATCTCCAAGGTGGTATGCGTCCGCGGTAGGCGTTCGATGATGGGGCCGTTCACGTCCGTCCTAGGAATGATGATCGTCGTCACATCGGCCAACCGCGTTGTGCGCGACAGCGTGTACGAGAGCCAACCCGTGAGTCGTGCCGTGAGATCGCGACGTACGAGAAGTTCAACGCCGAGCGCGCGTCCCCGTGTTCGCTGAAGGCCACATCCTTCCTCGACGGGATCGTTGTTCTGCGAATCTCCGTAGGCGCATGTTGCTGTCAGGTCGCTCAGGCCAAGAATGTCTTGACGAAACCCAGTCACACTTGCGCTAACGCCAAGAGGCAGGCGCCATTCGAATCCCGCGCTCATGTACGCTGATTCTTGGAGGCCGCCTTTGAGCGATCCGAACGTGGTGAAGCCAGGGATCGGCACGATGAAACTCGGGGTTTGATGCG
>JAHFDX010000358.1:4241-4846 GCA_023248785.1 Myxococcales bacterium | reverse complement strand
CGCGCCTGCTGCGAGCAATGACCCAACGAATGCTTCCGGAACCGGTGTTGCGCTAAGCCACGCGTTCCAGGGCACAAGGCATGTGAGCACCAGCGCTGCTGCGGTGTGTCGCGGCGAAAATCCGCTCTGGCGAGTTACGAAATAAAGAGCAAGTAAGGCACCCACGCTTGACGCGATGCCGACGCCGCGCGCGACCTCGAGGCTTCGGCCAAACACGCGCATCGCGGTGCCCAGCAGCCAAAAGGGGAGGGGCAACCAGCTTGTTCCGGTAGGATCGAGTTTGGGTGCATCTGCAAACGCTTGTGCAATGGTCACGCGGCAAAAATCGTCGTCCGACACGTGCGTGAAACCCAACCGCAAGACGACGAAAGCCAGCGCGATCTTTGCTCCCGCGACAACGGTGACCCAGAACGCATCTTGCTTAACGCTCATCGGAACATGAGGGCAATTGGCCGCTCGCCATACACGTAGTCGACATAGACCTTGTCACCCTTCGCGCACGAACGTCGTGGCCCCCCGATGCAAAGCGGATATTTCCAATGGTTCGTAGGGCTCGCGAACCATGGGCTCGTGGTGAGCTTAATATCGTCGACGAGCACAACTTC